>CAMWWA010000119.1 GCA_947177825.1 uncultured Clostridia bacterium | reverse complement strand
CGTTTACAAGCGCGCCCAGCTGGTCGCCCAGATATACCGATATGATTGCGGGAGGCGCCTCGTTAGCGCCCAGACGGTGGTCGTTACCCGCTGTGGCAACCGAAGCCCTTAAAATGCCCTGATAGTCGTCAACCGCCTTGATTACCGCCGCAAGCACAAGCTTGAACAGCGTGTTCTCCTCGGGCTTGTCGCCGGGGTTTAAAAGGTTGAAACCGTCGTCCGTAGACACCGACCAGTTGTTGTGCTTGCCCGAACCGTTTATGCCCTCGAAAGGCTTTTCGTGCAGAAGGCACGCCAAATGGTGCTTCTGCGCAACCTTCTTCATAATTTCCATGGTCAGCATATTCGCGTCGACGGCGATATTTGCCGTGCCGAATACGGGAGCCATTTCGTGCTGAGCGGGCGCAACCTCGTTGTGCTTGGTCTTGGATAAAACGCCGTAGCTCCACAGCTCCTTGTCAAGGTCGTGCATAAAGTCGACGATGCGCGGCTTCAACATTCCGTAATAGTGGTCCTCAAGCTCCTGACCGCGCGATACGGGCGCGCCGAACAGCGTTCTGCCGCACAGGCGCAAGTCCTTGCGGCGCATATACTCTTCCTCGTCGATAAGGAAATATTCCTGCTCCGGTCCCACCGTGGTGGAAACCTTTTTGCACTCCCTGCCGAACAGCGCCAAGATACGCTTTGCCTGCTTGTCGATTGCGTTCATGGAGCGCAGAAGCGGCGACTTTTTGTCCAGCGTTTCACCCGTGTAGGATACGAATACGGTGGGTATGTAGAGCGTACCCTCCTTTACGAATGCGGGCGACGTGGGGTCCCACGCGGTGTAGCCGCGCGCCATATAGGTCACGCGCGAACCGCCGGAAGGGAAGCTTGAAGCGTCCGCCTCGCCAACCGTCAGGCTCTTGCCCGTAAGGCGCATTATAACCTTATCCCCTTCGGGTTCTATAAAGCTGTCGTGCTTTTCGGCGGTCAGCCCCGTAAGCGGCTGGAACCAGTGCGTGTAGTGGGTTGCGCCCTTGGAAACCGCCCACTTTTTCATTGCGGAAGCAACCGTGCCCGCTATGGACGTATCGAGGCGCTTGCCCGCGTCGATGGTTGCGCGCAAAGCCTTGTAAACCTCGCTGGGCAAAGTCTCCTTTTGCACCTGGTCGTTGAATACGTTTTCGCCGAACATCTCGGGAAGATTCATAAAATTCTCCTAAGTTGATTTTTTTATAGTGAAATTATATCTTTTTATCGTGCGGTTGTCAACAAATAAGCTCTCACAAGTTTTTATGCCGAATATAAGACGGGCTTATTCTTCGTCAGGTATTTCCCCGTCGTCAAAGCGCGCGGGCTTGATTAAATGCGAGCCTTTTATATCATTGTGCATCTCGGTCGGGTCCTCCGCCACTATACCGCGCTGAACGGCGGCGTATCCGTGCTTTTTGCGTATCTCGTCCACGCAGCGTTCGGCACGCTCGCGCTTGGCGTAATTGCCCGCGGTCTCGTCAAAGGTCAACTGCGAAGCGCCCTTATCGAACCCCGACACGGTAACGCCCAAAGCGCGCACTGCAAAGGGCGGTGAAAATTTTTGATTGAACAGCTCGAACGCGTGCTTTGCAATCTCCTCGCACAGGCAGGTGTGGCGCACCTTTTTCTGCACCTGATAGCCGTTTAGTTCGCTGTCGCGCACCCATAGATGCACCGTGTCAGCAAGCCCCAGCCCCGATTCGCGCAGCCGCGCCGCAACGCTTTCCGAAAGCACGAACAGGGTGCGCTTGACGTCGTTTAAAGAGGTCAAGTCCTTGGGACAGGTCATCGAGTTGCCTATCGATTTCAGTTCCCTGTCGTCGTCCATTGCGCGCACGGGCGATTCGTCCTCGCCGCGCGCGTAGGTCAGCAAGGTCTGCCCGAACTTGCCCAGCGCCTTTATTATGCGCCCGTCGTCCGCCTCGGCAAGCTTGCCAATCGTCGTGTAGCCCATTGCGCACAGCTTTGCGCCCGTCGCGCCGCCCACCATCAAAAGCTCGTTTACGGGCAGCCCGAAAATTACGTTTTTGTAGTTGGAAAGCGATATGACCGAGGTGCCGTCCGGCTTCTTTAAATCGGAGCCGAGCTTGGCGTAAATCTTGTTGAAGGAAACGCCCACCGAAACGGTCAGCCCCAGCTCGCTCTTGACGGCGTTGCGCATCGTGTCGCCTATAAAGCGCAGATATCCGTCCGAAAACCGCTTTTCGCCGTTGACTTGCGTATACATATCCCCGTCATATTCGGGAAAAATTCTGGTCGATTTGGTGACGTCCAGCCAGCACTCGTCAATGCCGTAGCTCTCTATCAAATCGGTGTACCGCGCGTAGATTGCCTTGACCTTGCGCGAGTACTGCATATACGTGGGAAAGTGAGGCCGCACGACTATAAGGGCGGGGCATTTGCGCCTTGCCTGCCATACGGTGTCGCCCGTCTTTATGCCAGCTTTTTTGGCTTGCTCGCTCTTGGCGAGAACTATTCCCCTGCGCTCCTCCTCGTTGCCGCACACGGCTACGGGCTTGCCTTCGAGCTCGGGGTTCAAGATGCGCTCCACGGACGCGTAAAAATTATTCAGGTCGGAATGCAGCACTATCCTTTCCATATCCATAATTATACCATACCGCGCACAAAATTAAAGCATAAAATTGCGCAAAATATATTGATATTTTTTTGCAACGGGCTATAATTAAGTACGAACAAATTTTGGAGGCAAAAAAACAATGATTGACAAGAAAATTGCAGAGCTTATAAACGACCAGGTAAACAAGGAATTATATTCCGCATACCTCTACCTTGACTTTGCGAATTATTACGAAGCCGAGGGCTTGGACGGGTTTGCGCACTGGTATCAGATTCAGGCGCAGGAGGAGCGCGACCACGCAATGATGATGCGCAGATATCTCATCGACAACGGCGTGCGCGTTACCTTTGACGCGATTGCAAAGCCCGACAAGACGATGAAAAAGCACGACGACCCTTTGCACTACGGCTACGAGCACGAGCAATACGTGACCTCGCTTATAAACAACATTTACGCGGAAGCGTTTAAACTGCACGATTTCAAGACTATGCAGTTTTTGGACTGGTTCATTAAGGAGCAGGGTGAGGAAGAAAAGAATGCCGAGGATATGCTGAGAAAGTTCGAGCTTTTCGGACACGACGCCAAGGGCTTGTATTCGCTCAACCAGGAGCTCGCCGCAAGGGTTTATACTCCTTCTACGACCGGTCCCGCAATGTAAAATAAGCTCGCGAAAATCTCGTTCAAGACGATGAACGATATTTTCTGCGACTTTTAGGGCGTTGCCCTCTTGCCGCATTATTAAGTGCCCACGATTATTAGAAAATGCGGCAATTCACCTACTGAGGCGCAGGTATGCGCAAATTGTGGCTGCCTGCCAAAAAGCGTGGTTTTTGGCGGCAACGTAAATAATTCAAAACGAAAGCCGCGCGGCAGTTATGCCGCGCGGCGCTTTTATTTTACTTAATCATTCAATCCCAATATATAATCAGACGACACCTCAAAAACTTTGCACAGCCTCTTCAATACTTCTATATTCGGCTGCAGCTCTTCCCTTTCATATTTACCGATAGTGCTTTGCGTTGTGAAAAGCAATTCCGCAAGCTGAATTTGCGTTAATCCTCTTTCCTGCCTGAGTTCTTTTATCCTTTGTCCGAACATAAACCACCTCAATACTATTTTAGTCCAAAACAGATTATTTTTGCTTGACAAGTCCATAATGGACTATTATAATAATTTTAAGAGGCTTACAAAAATATGAGTATTCTCAAAGACAAAAAAGCGACTTGCAATAACTGTAAATTCTTTTTAAGACACTACGTAAGACATCCGGGGGCTTTTTATGCAACGAATTACGGGCACTGCGGCGCAAGAAAAATAAAACGTGTTTTTATGCCCGAAGAAATTATAGATTGTAAGTTTTGGAATCCTGCGGAGGATAAATCCGAATTAAACGCAAAAACCGTTAAGGCACTTTTGGAAAATATAGATAAACATTTGAAAGACGTTAAAGATATTATTACTTGCAGTGAAGAATATGATTAAATGGAAGTGCCCGCGCACATCGTGCGCGGGCCCGTCCATTTTTTTTGTTTAAGCGTCGCAAACCACGTCCAACACCAGTCTCTTATAAACATCTCCGCGCCCCCCCGACGCGCATGAGTCGGGGGTTGGGGGGG
>CAMWWA010000118.1 GCA_947177825.1 uncultured Clostridia bacterium | reverse complement strand
AATATAATATGTAAAAGTATAAACGGGAGGTAATAACCGTGAAATTGAAGCATAAACTTTTAATCGCTTGCGCGACTTTGGCTCTGTGCGCGGTGCCGTTTGCCGTTGCAGGCTGTGCGGAAAATGAAACCGCATACGGCGAGTGGGAAACCGTAACCGCGGCTACCTGCGAAAACGAGGGCGTGCAAATGCGCGTGTCGCTTGCCGACCCTCTGGTGACGCAAACGCGCGCAATTCCCGCTAACGGACACAGCTGGAACGAGTGGGAAACCGTTACCGCACCCACCTGTCTGGTTGCTGGCGTGGAAACGCGCACCTGCAACACATGCGAAAATTCGGATATGCGCGCAATTCCCGCGCTCGGTCACGAATGGGGTGATTGGGAAACCGACCTGGCGGCGGACTGCTATAGCAGCGGTACGCAGTCCAGAACGTGTCTGCGCGACGAAAGCCATACCGAAGTGCAAACCATAAGTGCACTTGGTCATGATTTCGGCGAGTGGGTAATAACCCGCGCGCCTACGTGCACGGCTGCAGGTGTGGAAACGCGCTATTGCCGCAACTGCAATAAGCATACCGAAATGCGTTCGGTAAAGCCTTACGGGCACGAATGGAGCACCTACGTTATAACCAGACACGCAACTTGCACGGAGGAAGGCGAAGGTATGTACATATGCGCTAACGACGCTACGCATATCAGACCCCGTACAGTAAAAGCGCTTGGTCACGAATACGGCGACTGGGTAGTTTCCGTGCCCGCAACAGAAAGCGAGGAGGGTGAGGATATCCGTGTTTGCCGCCGCGATTCGTCGCATACTCAAACGCGCACTTCTGCCCCGGTCGGCAGCGAGGGGTTGGAATATACTTTAATCTCTGATGGTACCGAGTATAAGGTAAGAAAAGGAATTCTTAGCGGTATCGTATATATTCCCGCTAAGTACAACGGATTGCCCGTTACGAAAATTGACGACAACGGATTTATGAACTGTCCTGAAATAGAACGCGTCGTAATTTTAGGGAACAACCTGAAAACGGTTGGCAATAATGCATTTGCAATGTGCAAAAAGTTGCAGAGCATAGAATTTCCCGAAGGCGTTACGACTATCGGCGTTAATGCGTTTATATATTGTTCGGCTTTAAAAAGCGTATCCTTTCCCGCGTCGATGGTAACTATTGGCGGTAACATCAATATTTTCAGATATTGTTCTGCGCTCGAAATTATTACGGTAGCCGAAGGTAATCCGACGTATAAAGCTGACGGCGGCTGTCTTATTGAGCGGGCGACGAATACGCTGCTTGCCGGGACGGTGAATGCAGTTATTCCGCAGTATGTGGTCACAATAGGAAGTTATGCGTTTCACGGAAGAGATATTGAGAGCGTGAGTATTCCGGCGAGTGTTGAAAGGATAGGTTCTAATGTCTTTTACGGTTGTAAAAAGTTAAAAGAAGTCACGATTGAAAACGGTAAGCTAATGCATATGGGTCCCTATGTTTTTGCGGGCTGTAAAAATTTGGAGAGAATTGTCATTTCCGCTACGGTTAGCGAAATATCTAGTTACGCATTTTCGAGTTGGACGGAAGAGCAGACTATTGTTGTTAAAGGCTTTGCTTCGCAGGAGGAAGCCGACGCCGCTTGGGGCAGTGGTTGGCGTAACAATTGCAAAGCTGAAATCGTTTACGAAGGCTAAGCGGAAAATTTTGCAAAAAGACTGCGGAGAGGAAAAACCTCTCCGCAGTTTCAATTTGGTGCGGATAACAGGATTTGAACCTGCACGGTTGCCCACAGGATTCTAAGTCCTGCGCGTCTGCCAGTTCCGCCATATCCGCCCGTCGCGGCAAACGCCGTCCATGCGGATGTTTTTCTTTTTTATCAGTCTATTTTCTTTTGTGTGGGGGGGGGTGATTGACGCCACAGTGCCATAGTCAATTTATTTCTCTTATTTTTACAGCGTGTTCAATTTTGTCAGCGCAACGAATCAAATCATTTTTAATTTCAAAATCCCAAAACCGTAAAACAGCCCAGCCCTGTTCAACAAGAAATTGTGTAATTTCAAAATCTCTTTCCATATTCCGTTCAATTTTTTCAATCCAAAATTCTTTGTTGTTTTTTAATCTGTTTTTTATTTCTTCAAAATTGTATCCGTGCCAAAAATCGCCATCTATAAAAACAGCTATTTGCTTTCTAAGAAAAACTATATCAGGTTTACCATAGACTAACGGACAGTTTTTCCTATAACGTAGCCCACGACGCCATAATTCTTTTCTTAATAGAATTTCGACCTTAGTGTCTTTAGCTTTTATCATAGACATATTGTAACTTCTTGATGAAAGTCCGGATGGACATTTACGCTTTTTCATATCCATTATTCGTTCCTATAGTTTTAGTTTATTATATCACAACAAATAGGTTGTTGCAAGGTAATAAAATATATAAATGTGACTTAAAGTCCGTTGTTATAAAAGTCACAAAATTATATAATAATTAAAGTACATTGAGGTGTAAATATGAATGTAAAAGAATCATTAGGCAAACGTATTAAAATATTGCGTAATGAAATTGGAATTAGTCAAGAAGAACTTGCTGACAGAGCAGAAATCGACCGCACTTATATTACAAGTGTTGAGTGCGGTAAAAGAAATATTTCAATAGTAAATATTGAAAAAATCGCTAAAGCTTTAGGAGTAACTCTCTCAAAACTTTTTGATTTTGAATATTAAATAAATTTAGGAGCTACTATGACGCAAGAAGAAATAATTAAAGAATATTTTACCTCTCACCCTAACCGTGACATTAAACATCCCGAGGTTGTAGATTGGGTCACGGAAGAATATAAGAAACGCACAGGCAATGTTTTGCGTGACCCCGACAGGGCTATACGTAAAATGGCGCAAAGTGGTTTTCTTATTAAGATTGCAAAAGGCATTTATCGTTATGACCCTGACCACATTGTTAAAAGGGAACTGGAAGATTTCACTGAAGCGCAAAAGGAGGCAATTAAAAAGCGTGACGGCTATAAGTGTGTTATTTGTGGGTTAGGTCCTGCTAACGGTGTTGAAATTCAAGTTGACCATATATGTCCCAAAGATTTAGGGGGCAAGGCTGAAATTGATAATGGACAAACACTTTGTGCAAAGCATAATTTCAGAAAGAAAAACTATGGTCAGACTGAAATGAGTAAAAAAATGTTTGTCAATATGTATAATTCAGCAAAAAAGAATGGAGACGCAGAAACATTAGAATTTTGCGCAGATATTTTAGAAATTTATGAAAAACGTCATATTGATGACCATATTGATTGGAAAAGATAAAGCTTTTTGTTGGCTATAAGCAACATAAAGTTTATAATGTAGTTATGTACAGAGTTTTCTTTGAAGAACCTTACGCAAAGATACTTTACGGCAATACTTTAACAACAAAATTGATAGAGCCTAAAAGTATTGATTTGATAGTAACTTCACCACCCTACAATTTAGATATTAAATATAAATCAAGCAGTGACAGACTGCCTTATGATGATTACCTATCCTTTACAAAGCAGTGGCTGAAAAAAGCATATCAATGGCTTAAATCTGACGGAAGAATGTGTTTAAATATTCCGTTAGATAAAAATAAAGGCGGACATCAAAGTGTTGGCGCAGATATTACTGAAATTGCAAAAAAGGTTGGTTTTAAATATCATTCCACTATAATCTGGAACGAGGGCAACATATCAAAATCGTCTGCTTGGGGTTCTTGGCTAAGTGCTTCCTGCCCTTATGTCATTGCCCCTGTTGAACTGGTATTGGTGCTTTACAAAGACAGTTGGAAGAAAACAAGCGGTTCAAAAAAATCTGATATTATTAAAGAGGAATTTGTAAATTGGACACAGGGCGTTTGGTCGTTCAGTGGTGAGAAGAAATCTAAAATCGGACATCCTGCTCCGTTTCCTGTTGAATTACCCAAACGCTGCATTAAGCTTTTTAGTTTTGTGGGTGATACTGTGTTAGACCCATTTATGGGTAGCGGGACAACGGTGGTTGCAGCAAAACAAAATAATAGAAACGGTATTGGAATTGATATAGACCAAGGTTATTGCACTTTGGCTATGGAAAGAATTTTAAGAGAAACAAAATGAAAAATTATACTTACAAAATAATTTATTTACTTCAATAGATTTTTCAAAAAATTAATGTACCAACAGGTGTTGTAAATAGTGTTTTTTTTTTTTTTTTTTTTTCAGAATTAGAACACAGCGGCTAGGATATCATGGTCTCTTATGC
>CAMWWA010000117.1 GCA_947177825.1 uncultured Clostridia bacterium | reverse complement strand
ATTTGGTATTGTTTACGTGATCGTAATGGTCATAGTCGGAATACGAAACCGACTTTGAATAGCTTATTTCTTTAACGGCAATTTCAGGTATTTTAAAGTTGGCTATATCTACGGAGCGAAAATCGTTATACTGCAACTCCGAAGATAATGCCGCCGAGCTGGGCAACATCGAAAAATTATTGAGGTCGACCAGACACCAACGTGAAGTAGCAACTCCGACCTTTTCCCCACCAACATACAATTCGAAATCTCTGAGAACAATCAGCTTTTTAGGCTTTATCGGCCAGGTATTGACGGTCAGTATGTCACCCAATTTTATAGGACGGAAAATGTCAATATACCAGTTGACTATTACGAAGCCGATTTTTTTAGGCTGCAAAACCGAATAGCCGAATCCAAGCTCCTCAGCCGAAAGGCAAGCCGACTCTTCCATTAACGACAGCAGCGACGAAAGTTTTAAGTTGTCGGAAAAGTCAACGTCGGTATATCTGATTTCATATTGCTTGCTGTGACAGTACACTTTATCTTTCAATCTCCTTAAATACAATTTTATAAATTGTATCACTCGAGCTGACATTTGTCCATAAAAATTTACATTTTTAGTCATTTATGTGTGACATAGTACCATTTATTTTGTTAAACAATTGACATTTATTGTATAATATGGTACAATTACTACAATATATGGAGTAATGTCATGTTGGAAAATAACTTTGAAGATTTTGAGAATAAGCCTCACGACGAAAGCGACGACAACGTTGAATCGCCTGCAAATAGCGATATAGATACAGAAGCGTCTTCTTCCTCTGACAGAAATGACGGGGAACAGGCTGAGAGCGCAAAGAGCGATGAAGCAAATCCAATCGGGTCCGATATTATCCGCGGCCATATAAATACGATTATTTTGCGTGCGCTTTACGAGGGTGACAAATACGGCTATGAGATAATGAACGATATCGAGCTGAAGAGCCACGGTCAATATTCTCTTAAACAGCCCACTCTTTACAGTGCTTTAAAAAGGCTTGAAAACCAGGGTTACATAAAAGCTTACTGGAAGACCGACGAAGTGTCTTCGGGCGGAAGAAGAAAGTATTTTAAGCTTACAGAGAGCGGCAAAGAGATAACAGAAAAAAATCTTGCCGAGTGGGAATATTCGCGTACAATAATCGACAGCCTTATTTCCGACAGGTCATTCGATTTTTCCAACCCCGCTCCCACTCCCGTTGACTTCCACATTTTAAAGAATTCGGTTTCCAGAGTTCCGGTTGTTAAGTATGAAGAATCCGAAAAAGAAGAAAAGCCTGACAACAATGCGCAAGTTGCAGAATACAAGGAACAGATTATCGGCAATACCGAGCCTGCACCTCAGCAAGTTATAGTCGAGCAACCCGTTGTACAGCAGATTATCGTTGAAAAACCCGTTGTTGAACAAAGCGAAATACAGGCTTATCCCCAACAGCAACAATACAATGCACCCGAGCAAATCGTAAGCGAGCCGCCTGCCCCCGCTGCAGTTAAAACCGTGGAAGACAGCGCACTTGCCGAGTCGCGTAGAATCGCCCATGAAAACTATATGAGGCTTATATCTGAGCCTGTACGCGTACAGGAGCCGGTGCGTGACAACGTTGTACCAAATTCGGAAAAGCTTGATACGGACAGCTTGATTTATAACAACCGTCCCGAAACCGAACGTGATTATAAAAATCTGATTGACGGAATTTTCCGTAAGGCGGTTGCTAACGGAAGCGTGCAAACCTCCTATTCACATATTGATAAGCCTAAGCGCACTGCAAACGATGAGCCGCGCAACATGCGCCTTATTGACAGAGGAAAAGCCGACGGCGTTTCGGTTTCAACTTCAAATAACTTTGACGTAAATTCCACGTACGCAACAAAAACAACGTATAATAAGGGGTTGAACCTGTTGAAGTGCTCGTCGATAGTACTTGCAATATGTACAATCGAATTTATTTTCTGCTTTATCTTTTTAAAGCAACTAAGCACCACATGGGTCTATCCCACTACCATTTTGCTGCTCGGACTTGTTCAGTTTACAGTTTTCGGAGTCATGGTTTTGCAGGGATACGGTAAGAATTGCGTGCGTCCTACCACAAACAGTTACATAAGTACGTGCGTTATTCTTACGATTATTGCGGTTTTGATTATTTCGGCACTTTCGTTTATACTGAACGTTAACCCGAATCTGGCAAGCGACGTAATGAAGATGATAGTAATTCCGTCGGTAACGGCACTGAATATTACCGTTTTTGCCGTTTGCTTCAAAGCTTTTTTGAGATAAAATTTTGATACAAATTCAATAATAAAAAGCTCTTGAACGATTTGTTTCAAGAGCTTTTACTTTTGTGTATTTAATTATTTAGCGTATTCAACTGCGCGGGATTCGCGTATTACGTTGACTTTAATCTGACCGGGATATTCAAGTTCGGCTTCGATTTTCTTAGCGATATCCTTTGCAAGGAACATAGCCTGCGCGTCGTCAACCTGTTCGGGCTTAACCATTACGCGCACCTCTCTGCCCGCCTGAATCGCGTAGCACTTGTCAACGCCGGCAAAGCTTGCAGCAATGCCTTCAAGCTTTTCAAGCCTCTTGACGTAGTTGGTGCCCGTTTCTCTTCTGGCACCGGGACGCGCACCCGAAATAGCGTCTGCCGCCGCAACGAGAACTGCCTCCATAGTCTTAGGCTCGCAGTCGCCGTGATGCGCCGCAATGGCGTTTATAACGTTTGCCTTTTCGCCGTATTTCTTAGCGAGGTCGGCGCCGAGCTGAACGTGAGTTCCCTCCTGCTCCTTATCCACAGCCTTACCGATATCGTGCAGAAGCCCCGCACGTTTTGCAAGCGTAACGTCCAATCCGAGCTCGGAAGCCATAAGTCCAGCAAGCTGTGCAACCTCAACCGAGTGCTTGTACACGTTCTGACCGTAGCTCGTTCTGTACTTCAATCTACCAATAAGCTTTATAAGCTCGGGGTGCAGTCCGTAGATACCCACGTCAAACATTGCACTTTCGCCGGCAGCCTTAATCTCCTGGTCAAGCTCTTTCTTGACTTTTGCAACCGTTTCTTCGATTCTTGCGGGATGAATTCTGCCGTCCGCAATAAGTTTTTCCAAAGTCAAACGCGCAACTTCGCGCCTTACGGGGTCAAACCCCGACAAGATTACGACTTCGGGCGTATCGTCTACAATAAGCTCGATACCCGTAGCATTTTCAAGCGCACGGATATTTCTGCCCTCTCTGCCTATAATTCGCGCCTTCATATCGTCGCTGGGAATAGGCACGACTGACACCGTAATTTCCGAAGCGTGGTCGCTTGCGCAACGCTGAACGGCAAGCGAAATAATCTTTTTCGCTTCGTTCTGCGCCTCGTCCTTAGCGGTCTGCTCGATATTTCTGACCTGCAGCGCCACGTCGTGACGCGTTTCATCAAGAATTTCCTCGGATAAAAGTTTTTTCGCCTCGTCCTTAGTGAGCTGGGCAACCTTTTCAAGCTCCTGCACCATAAGTTCGTGCTGGTGGTTGACCTTTTCCTGCGTCTTTTTAACTTCCAGTTCTTTTAAAGCCAAGTCCTTTTTCTGCTTGTCAAGCTCTTCGTTTTTCCTGTCGAGAGCCGACTCTTTTTTATCGAGGTTGTCCTCTTTTTGCATGAGGCGCTGTTCGAGTTTGTTTAACTCATTCTTCTTTTCCCTCGTTTCCCTTTCGAACTTGTTCTTTAATTCAATTTCCTGTTCCCTAGCCTCAAATTTGGCATCTCTTTTAAGCCTTTCGCTTTCCGCCTTTGCGTCCTCAATTATTTTTTCGGAACGCGCCTCGGCGTCGCCAAGCTGACTTTCGATTTTTGATTTATACAATTTCCGACCGAAAAACCAACAAAAAACTGCTGCAGCGATTGCAAGTACCGCAACCACAGCTGCTACGATAAGCCCGACCAACATACCGGTGTTGTCGGCAGCAAGGAACAGGGTGCTTAAGTTTGCCTTTAACATAGTTAGCCTCCCTGATTTAATTTTATATATACAAAGCCTTTTAACGCCTTTTATATACCGTAAATAATTTTACACCCGATGCGGTTAAAAGTCAATTTATTTAGTTAATTACCTTACACTATTATTAAAAAAAGCACGGAAGATTTGACTTCCGCGCTACATTTTATTCTATTGATTTAAGCCACAACTTACAAACCGCGTCGGAGGGCATTCGCCAGTCTCCGCGAGGCGAAAGCGCAACGCTTCCCACCTTTACTCCGTCGGGAACGCACGAGCGC
>CAMWWA010000116.1 GCA_947177825.1 uncultured Clostridia bacterium | reverse complement strand
GCCTTAACGAAATACTGCGTTTCATACGCCAGGTCTTCCGCCGCAACCTCTTCGGTGCAGGCTTCGTCCGCGTAGTACTTCAAAGCAACCACGTCGCTGAACGCGCCGATAAAGCTCTCGCTTGCAAAGACGGGAAGCGCGTTATCCTTTTTAGTCGCCGTAATTACCGCCCTTGCGATATTCCAGTCAACCGCCGCCTCGTTTGCCAAAAGCGTTATTTCCTCGTCGTACAGAGCAACTGCAAACACGGCTTTTTTCAAAGTAGTCGTAGTTGCCCACTCGTAGTTTTCGGAGTCGTTCAAAGCGAATACTGCCTTATACGAACCAACCAATAAACCGCTTTGCAGTTTGTCGGTGACGAAAGTCATTAAAGCGCCGTCGTAACCGTTAAAGTTATCAACGGTCGGTTTAACCGTCACGCCCGTATAGCTCAATCCGCCCTTGAATACAGGCAGTGCAACCTTTTCGCGCTCCACGCCAATCTCAACGAAAGTGCTGTATTCCTCGCCGTTTTCGTCCGTATACTTGACGGTGATTTTCTGCAAGCCGAACTTAAACATCCCGCCGTCGCGCAAACCTTCGCAAGTCAGTTCGTAGTCTTCGGTCACGCTGTCGCCGCCCGTCGTATTGACGGTTACGGTCAGCACCTTTTTTAAATCGTCAAGGGTGTTGACGGTAGTAAATTTCGCGCCGTCCTCCACCTTTGCGGTAATGCCCAAAATGCTTGCGTCGGAAATGGTCAGAGTCGCCGTCTTATTTTCTATAAGGTTGTAGTTGTCCGTGTCGTTATGCGTGAACGTTGCGGTGAACTCGTACGTTCCTATTTCGGTGAACGACAGCTCCGCGCTGTCCTTAACGACGTAAGTCACGGTAACCGCAGGCGTTGCGGGCAACGTGCCAGTATAGGTCAGGGTGTGCGTTTTGCCGTCGTAAGCAACGGTCAAATCTTCGAACTTCACGCCCGACATATCCACGTCCGCCTTGACGACGGTAACGGTGCAGGTCTTATCCGCAATGGGCGCCTTATCCGCCGCCGTTTCAAACTTAACGGTAACCGTGTAAACGCCTACGTTGATAATTTCGGTACTGCTGAAAGTCGCGCCGTCCTTTTCGATTTCGTAAGTAACCTCAACGCCGAGGGGCACGTTCTGCGCCGCATAGTCCACGGGCGAGCCCGTATACGTTTCGGTTATGGTAGACGGCACCACTATATTTTCGGCGCCTTCAACGGGCGGCTTATCCGATATAGTAAGCGTTTTGGTCATATCGGGGATAGGCTCGTAATTGGGCGCGTGTGCGGCGTCAATAGTGAACTTGGCGGTAATATCGTAATCGCCTGCCGCGCTTGCACCCGTAAACAATGCGCCGTTATAATAGTACTTAACTTCAACCCAATCGGGCACTCCCGTTGCTTCCAGCGTGTATGTCTTACCCGTAATTTCGGGCTGAACTTCGCTTGCAAACGTAATGCCCGTAACCGTAGCCTTGTCAATTTTCAAGGTTGCAGGCAAGGTCGTGCTAATCACGTTATAGTTATTGTTACTGTGCGTGAACGACAAAGTTATATTGTACGTTCCCGCATTGGTAAATTCAAAAGGCGTAGCCTGCTTTGTGCCGTTATATTCGTACTCCGCGTTCACGCCGTCGGGCAACGTGCCGCTATACGCAATGCTGTGCGCGCTCTCGTCATACGTTAAGGTGTCGCCTGTAAAGGTAATACCCGAAACGTCGAAAGTGCCCTTGTCTATCCTAACCGTGATATTCTTGGTTGCCGTCGTTCCGTCTATGCCCACGGTCAAGGTGACGGAAGTTCCCGCGTTAAGCGTGCCGCTTACAGTAACGTCGTCAAAGCTTTCCAGATTGCCTGAAGCGCCCGTATTCCACTGGACGTTCACCCTTGAAATTGCCGCCTTGATTTCTTCCGCAGTGACGGGGAATGTAAACGTACTGTTGCTTAGCTGCACCACATTTATGGCGGATACCGCCTTGGCAACCACACCCGTAATCGGGTAAGTAATGGTCTGCGAATCGTCGTTTGAAGAAATTACAAGCGTGTTATTGCCTGCAACAAGCTTACCGTCGGACGAATCGACTTCCAGCTTATAAGAGGTCAAAGTTTCGGTACTGCCGTCCGTATAGCTTGCTTCCACCGTCAGATAGGACTTGATAGTCGCAAGCGAAGTATCCGTGTAAACCGTATTAGTTCCTGGATTGTACGCCGTAACGGCAATACTGCTCAACTCGCGCGGCAAAAACTCCAGCTCCATTTTGCCCGTTGCGGTGGTAAAATTGTTTTTGTCCGTAGGTGTGAAATTCCAGTTATATTCTTTAATTCCCACAGTAGCCACTTCATCGGTGCCCCAGGTAAAGGTTCCCGGCGTACTGCTTGAATCGGCTATCAGATTTGGCAAGCCCGCGCTTACATACGGCGTTGTCGTCTGCGGCGGATTGACTTTTGGCACGGGCGTAGACGGCTTTTGCTTTATCTTTATTGTGAAATTCTTAGTGCCGCCGTCCGCAGCTTCGCCCGACCACCTTAAGTGGTCTTCGATCTTCATAGTTACAACGTAAGTGCCTGCGGCTTTTATATCGGGTAACGCCGTAGAAGTTGCGGAATTATAAATTACGCTTTCGGGATTTTCCAGATTGTCCGTATACTTTATAGTATCAACGCTCATATAAGCTTCGTTGCAGTATACGTCCGTATCCAGCCAGGCGGGCTTATCGTTGCCGCTTAAAGCGGTCAGCCACTTGGAATTGCCGTCGTAAGTAACTTCGATATCCACAGGCGCGTCAATGGGGTTCATACCGTAGGAGCAGTAAATACTGTCCGTCGAATGTCCGCTGTTTGAGGTGGTATACAACAAAGTTACGTCGTGGGTGGCAAGCGAAACGTTTGCAGGCAGCGTAAGGGTTGTATTAACCATTTTAGCCGCAGTTGCACTGCTATCCATAGTAATAGACTGTTGATAGTCCACCTCTCCGTTGCCGCCCGTTGGCGTAAGAAGCACTATAAGTTTGCCGTCATTTACGTTGGTGGGGTTGTTGTACTTGATATATAAGGTACTGCCCTTTGCACCGATTAACGCCTTTGCGTTTGCCGTGTTTGCGGCGTAACTGCTATCCTTTAAGTACAGCTTGTATTCGGGCGTAGTGGGAACGTTTTTCATATTCGCCCAACCGGTGCCGGGAATTTCGGTCGTTACATATGCAATCTTGGTTGTATCAAGCACCATTGCAGGACGCACGCCGACTTTTCTTCTTGCTGTTTGTTTCGGTACATAACCGTCTACGTTACAATCTGTAACAGATCCTCCGCTATTTACGGCAAGCGCTGCCGAATACTGACGGAAACGTCCCGCATTACGAAGCCAATAATCTCCGCCAAGGTCATCCGAAAAACCCAGATAAGAACTAATTTCTCCAGTCGAAGGAAGCTCATTGGAATTAGTCCAGTCGGGATCAATTTTTGATGCGTTAACCTGATCTATAACGCCGTCGTTGTCAGTGTCGTCACCGAAACCGTAAGCTAAGGTATTTATATCATAATAATCGAGCAAAAACAGCTTGTCGCCGCCCGTAAAATCCTCCACACCCTCATCGCCGTCATGCGACGTAATTCTTGCATACGTTGCCGAGGGATGGTCTGTTTTGTTCAATCTATCCGTATTGTACTTTGAGTTTTCATCTTCCCCTTCCGCCACTATAGGATATAAAACATATGTCCACCCTGCGGTATTATCGCCCTCAATACCAAACAAGGTTGTAGAGTAATCGCTTGCTGGCGCAACCGCAGCTTTTTCTCCCAAGGAAAAAAGCTGTCCGTAATAAGAGTAGTCCTCCGTGTATGACGAGTCAAGGTCGGGAACTGCCGCGTTTCTATTTACCTTGGTAAGAAAGTTGCCGCCGTTCAAAGCTGCGCGAACCTGGCTTGTGCCCCAGAATGAATATTCGGGGTTATCGTAAGTAAAATTATAGATATCTAAACCGAGCTGATAATCTGCAAACAGCAACAGATTATTATTGCCGTTGCCGTATTTACTATCGTTCTTTGCAAGCACTCTCCATTTTATAGCGCCCGTATGAGCATTACTGCCTGTATTGCCGAATTCCTTTAAGCTTGTGTCAAAATTTGTACCGAAGTAAACTTTCTCCTTCTGCTTACCTTCGAAGCCGTTGAGAATATTTCCCGAACCGTTCAAGTCGAGATATGCCGCGTTGGTTTTAGGCGTCGTAGCCGCGGCGCTTGCGCTCACTTTGCTATCCGTTTTTGAAAATGAAAAAACTGTGCCGCACAATGATGCAACACAGAATAT
>CAMWWA010000115.1 GCA_947177825.1 uncultured Clostridia bacterium | reverse complement strand
GACAACCGTATTCGACGCTATCGTCTTTGCGCTGTACGGCGAGGCGAGCGGAGCGAACAGGGAGCCCTATATGTTCCGTTCCAAGTACGCGGCGGAGGAAACTCCGACCTTCGTCGAGCTGAGCTTTTCGTATTGCGGCAAAACCTATAAAATTTTGCGCAACCCCGAGTACGAGCGCAAAAAATCGCGCGGCGACGGCGTGACAAGCGAGAAAGCCAACGCCGAGCTGACTATGCCCGACGGCAAGGTCATTGCCAAGGTCAAGGACGTCAACAGGGCGGTTACGGAAATTCTGGGCATCGACAGGGAGCAGTTTACGCAGATTGCCATGCTTGCGCAGGGCGACTTTGCGCGGCTCTTGTTATCGCCCACCGAGGATAGAAAAAAGATATTTCAGAAGGTGTTCCGCACTCAATCGTTCCAGCGGCTGCAGGACGAGCTTAAGGAGCAGGTTTCCGCCGTGCGCGCACAATACGAGGCGGCGGGCAGTTCGATATCACAGTATATTCGCGGCATAATATGCGGCGAAAGCAGTTTGTATACCGCTCAGGTGAGCGCCGCAAAGGACGGCGGCACGCCTACCGATGAAGCCGTTGAACTCATCTCCAAACTTATAGAAGAGGACGGGGAGCAGGCGAAGCTTATTGAGGGGCAGCTCAGGGAGTGCGACGGCGAGCTAGACAAGCTGAAGGTGGCGCTGGCGGAAGCGGAGAGGCGCGAAAGGCTTAAGGAGCAGTACGCGCAGTGCACGCGGCAGCTTGCCGAAGAGGAGCAAAGGCTTGCGCGCTTAAAGGCGGAGCTTGACGCTCACGCGGAGGACGGCGCGAAGATTTCGGCTTTGACGGATAATATTGCGCGGTTAAGCGTGCAGCTTCCGCTTTACGACGAGCTTGAAGCAAAGCGCACGGAGCTTGGCAGACTGAAGGCGGTTGCGCTTAACCAGCGCGAAATTGTAGGAAATTCCACAACCGCGTTGGAGAGTGCGCGTATAAGAACCGCCGCGCTTGAAGAGGAAAGGGAAAAGCTGAAAACCGCCGAAATCGAGGCGGTAAAACTGCAGGGCGAAGTGAAGGAGCTTGACGGAAAAGCGGACGAGCTTTCGCGCATTTTAGAAGCAATCGAAAAACTGCACGGCGAATACGCGGAGTATAAGCAGGCGGCGGAAAATTACGTCAGACTGCGCGACGCGTCGGCTGCGGCTCAGGAGCGTTACGCCGCGATGAACAGGGCGTATCTGGACGCGCAGGCAGGCGTGCTTGCAGGCAAACTGGAAGAGGGCAAACCCTGCCCCGTGTGCGGCTCTGTGCACCACCCCGCGCCTGCGACTTTGAACGCAAAGCAAATTTGCAGCGCCGCCGAACTTGATAATTGCAAGGCGGTTGCCGAGCAGGCGGCAAGGGAGGAGCGCACGGCAAGCGACCTTGCAGGGCGGCTTAAAGCGGCTTTCGAGACGCGCTCCGAACGCATTAAAAACGACGCCGCCAAATTTACTCAAATTGCCGACGGCGCAAAGCTGAAAGACGTAAAAGACGCGTTAAACGGCATATATTACGGGGTTAAGGAGCAATTCAATCAAAAAAATGCCTCACTTAGCCAACTGAAGCAGTCGCTTTCAAAGGCGGACAGGATAGCCGCGGAGATAGCCGCAGGCAGGGAGCAGGCGGAAAAACTTGCCGCGCGCATAGCCGATGCACAGGTGCAGGCGGGCAAAGCGGAGAGCTCTGTTTCGCGGTTCGAAAAGGATATTACGGAACTGAAAGGCAAGCTTGCTCACGCCGACAGGGATAGCGCTTTAAAGCAAAAATCGCAGTGGGAAAAGAGTAAAACCGAACTCGAAGAGGGGCGCGAACGCGCACGCAACGCGCATGCGGACTGCGACAAAAACGTGGAAAAGCTGCGTGCTCAGGCGGATGGTTTTGCGCGTGATTTAAAGGACGGAAACGACAGCGACGCAGCCGCTTGCAAGCAACGCGCGCAGGCGCTTGCGGTATGTAAAACCGAGTTGACGGAAAGCGCGCGGCAGGTCAATTACCGCCTGCTTGCCAATACCAAATGCCGCAGCGACCTTAACGCCGTGCTTATGAAGTCGGGCGAAATCGAGCGCAGGTACGCGTGGGTAAAAGCTCTTTCGGATACAGCCAACGGCACGCTGGTCGGCAAGGAAAAGATTATGCTGGAAACCTTCGTGCAGGCGGCGTATTTCGACAGGGTGATAGTGCGCGCAAACCGCAGGCTTTTGGTCATGACCGACAACCAGTACGAATTGAAGCGCCGCCGTTCGGCGGAAAACAACCGCAGTCAGAGCGGTCTGGACCTGGAAGTTATCGACCACTACAACGGCACTTCGCGCTCGGTAAAAACGCTGTCGGGCGGCGAATCTTTCAAGGCTTCGCTGTCGCTCGCGCTGGGGCTTTCGGAAGAAATTCAGTCGTCGGCTGGCGGAATAAAGCTTGACACAATGTTCGTTGACGAGGGCTTCGGTTCACTGGACGGGGAGTCGCTCGCGCAGGCAATACGCGCGCTGGACGGACTTTCGGAGGGCAACAGGCTTGTGGGCATAATCTCGCACGTCGCCGAACTGAAGGAAAAAATCGAGAAGCAGATAATCGTAAAAAAGGACCGCGTAGGCGGCAGTTACGTAGATATCGTAGGGTAAGAGATGGCAGACTCATTCAGGAAGCAGTTTATCGAAAAGCTGGAGGGCGGCGGTCGCCTTTACGAAGCCGACCTTTTGAATATTCTTTTAAGCAACGCTTTCGGCGGCAGGGATATGTCGGCGGCGGCCGACGCGCTTTTATGCCGTTTCCCCGGCGTTAAAGCGATTATAGAGGCGGAGCCTGAAGAGCTTCTTGCGGTTGACGGAGTAAGCCGCACGGTCGTCACCTATTTAAAGACCTTGGACCGCGGCTATAAGCTGTGCCATACGGAAGAAATTTATATGCGCGATACGGCGCAGTGCTTCGAGGTCATTTCGGAGCGTTTCCGCGGCAAGGATAACGAGAACGTGGAAATTTACCTTGTCAACAGGAGCGGCAAAGTCACGGACATAAAGCAATATACTTCTAAGAACGCAAACAAGGTGGACGTGGCGGCAAACGAAATTTTGTCCGTAATTTCTTCGTCGGAAGCGTACGGACTGTACTTTGCGCACAACCACGTCAACTGCCCTGCAACGCCGTCGGCAGCCGACGACAACGCCACTGAAAAGGTAGTAAAGGCGTGTGCAATCTGCGGTATAAAATTTTTCGACCACTGCATTATAAGTTCTACGGGCGATAAGTTCAGTTACCGATTAAGCGGCAAAATCAAATAAATAAAAGGGTTGGGCGGCACATATGTGCCGCCCAATCGCTATATAATCATAATTCTTCAGTCAAAATATCCCTTGTACCCGATTTTAAGCTTGCTGCCCGGGAAGAGGTGCGCAAACAAATCCAGAAAATAATCGTCGGTCATACTTGCTATATAATCAACCACAATCTGGTTGGGTTCGCCCTCTTCGTATGGCACGGCGCGCTTGTAGTGCGACTTGTTCACGTAGTCGATGTGGTGGGCGAAAACGGGAGAGGTGCGGTCGCCTTTTACAAGGTCGTCCAGAAGCTTTCCGTAAACCATTTTCATCATCGGTTGAATGACGTCGTTTATTCCCTGCCTTGCCAAATCGCTCTTGTAAACCAGCTCGTAGTTGTCGCTCTTCGCCTTTCGCAGCGCCGCAAAGTGCTCGTCGTCCATCTTTATGTAGTCCTTACCGTAGCTGTTTTCTATGATATTGACCATCAAATTATTAATAATTTGGGCGTTGAAGCCGCCTATTTTGTTGTCGTCGAAATCGCTCTCTTTAACCAGCTTGGCGCGCTCGGCGTCCTGCCTGTCCTTGCCAAGATAGGCGATTATGTCGGATATCCTCACAACGCACCCTTCCAGCGTGGAGGGGACCAAACGCTTAACCGCACTCTTGTCCGCATAGCAGTTTTCTATCGTCCTGTCAAACTCTTCAAAGCTTTCCAAAGGGGCAGGTTTGTACTCTGCAAGTTCCAGTTCGCCGTCGTGCGCGGCTATGCCCGAAAGCGTTTGCAGCGATATATTGTAGGGGTAAATGCCGTCCAGAACGCGTACGGAGTGTATATTATGGGCAAAATGCCGCCCAGTGCGCTCGGATAGAAGCCCGTCCAGAAGGCGCTCGCCTGCGTGTCCGAAAGGCGTGTGCCCTATGTCGTGCCCGAGCGCAATCGCCTCTATCAGGTCGAGGTTTAAATTGAGTGCGCCGCCTATAGTCCTTGCAATTCTGGAAACGAGTTGAACGTGCAGACCGCGCCGCGTTATGTCGTCGTTTTTGTAAAAGGAAAAGACCTGCGTCTTGTCGGCGTAGCGGTTGTAGT
>CAMWWA010000114.1 GCA_947177825.1 uncultured Clostridia bacterium | reverse complement strand
CGCAACAATCGCGCCGCCCTCTACCATATTGCCGTGCCTGTCGTACTTTTCACCGACCAGCGCGGGAATTATAAAGCGGTATAAATACTTGCCCTTGCACCAGTCGACAGCCAGAGCTACGCTGAACACCACCGTAGCCACAAAACAGAATATAAGGTCGTACATAGTGTCTAACAAGCCCAAATCGAGGTAACCGTTAGGAATAATGCCGATAATGTTGCCCTCGGCGTCGTAGAGAACAGTCCTGGCAATACCTTCCACCTGCCAAGTGTGCAGATTGTCGGGGGCGGGATTCGCGGGGTCGGGGTACATTATAAACGAATGAATATGGTCGACGACGGTGCCCTGCTGCATATCCATGGAAGGCAAAATAGAGTCACCCGTGAACTCGTAAATTTCCCATATGATAGAGGTAAGCATGGCAAAGCCGAGACCGAACAGCACGTAAGCAATTACCGACTTAGCCGTCTTGGGCGCGCCTACCAGCACTTTTATTATAGTTATCCCCATAATGCCGAACACGATGCCCCAGGCGGCGTGCAGGATGTCGTCGAGGCAGGGTATTAACGTGTATAAATTATACACCGCGCCGGCGAAGTTGAACACCATAAACAGAATAAAAAAAACGGTATATCCGATTGGCACGCGGACGTTTAGGGCGTATTCGATTACGTAAAACAACAGGACGAGGACGATAAACGCAAAACCGAACCCCATATCCCTTAAACGGTCCCCGCCAAGAACCATAAAGTATATCGAGCTGCCTAAGCAAAACAGTATAAACAACGCCATAACGACAGTCGTGGGTATATGACGCAACCGCTCTTTCAAGTATTCCTTTACCGTCGGGCGGTTTGACTTTCTTATCATTCTCTCTTTAACTTTAGGCATATCGGCAATAATTCCTCATTTTCAGTAGTAAGTCGCAACCGCCTCTTCGGGGGGAAGAGGGTCGCATTTTTCGATTTTCTGCGCGGTCAGAACGGGACCTTCCTTGCGGTAAACGGGGCTGTATTCCAGGCTCACCTTGGCAACCACCCTGAACCAGTCCTTGGTGTTCACGCCGCTTACGAGTCCGCCCGTCTTTAACGCAAAGCCGTCGTAGGCTATATCCGCCTCGCAGCAGGTCATTATAAATCTGCCGATAACGATGACGTCCGACGGCAGCTTTCTTGACACCGCCGCCATCCCCTTGAAGCTTACCGTCTTGCCCACGTATTGTTCGGTCTTTTCGGACAGGTCGCGGTAGAAGAGCGCAAAGTCCTTGTCCTCTATCTCCACCACGGGCGCGTTTACGTCAAAGGGCATAGGGTCCTCTATTTCGTCGTACTCCGCCTTGCCGCCTACGTATTCGTAAACAATATCGGGGCGGCGCGAAATGCCGCGCACTACCTTGTGGTATTCCATTTTTTCGTACTCGCCCTTGAAGCGGTTGAATACGACCATCTGCGTCATACTGACCTTGTCGAACACAAGCTGGCGCATATTTTTGTTGTAGCTTAAAAAGGTCGCGGCGTCGAAAAAGGTCATCATTTGGTTGATTACCCAGCTTTCGGGCATCGCGTCGAAAAACTGCTGTAAAAGCCACGTGCCGTTGTACTCCACGACTACGCGCTGCGCCCTGTTCTTGCGCGTGAGGTAGTAAAGATTGCCCTCGTTTAAGTCCTCGGGCTTTTCTATATGCTCGATAGCCACGTTTTTAACCTTGAACTTTTCGGGCGCGTATTCCTCCTCGCCCTCTTCGCAGATTAAAAGCATGGTGCGCTCGCCCGTTTCCATGCGCGGGTCTTCAAGCGTTTCCTGTATGAATTTGGTCTTCCCCGAATCCAGAAACCCGAGGAACAGATAAACCGATATATCCTGCATAATCAAACGCCGAACAGCTCTTTCAATTCTTCTTCGTCGAGCTTGCTGCCGATTACGCACAGCCTGCCCGTATATTCGGCAGAGCCGTAGCGCACGTTGACCTCGCCCGGCACGTAATCGAAGTGTATCCACTTGCCGTCCTGCGCGGCTACTATGCCCTTTGCGCGCAGCACCGTGCCGAAACGGGTGCCGTCCGTAAGCTCCGCAAGCGCGGCTTCAAGCCCCTCTGTCGTGAACTTTGCGGAAGTCTCCACGCCCCAGCTCGAAAAGACGTCGTCGGCGTGGTGATGGTGGTGATGTTCGTGGTCATGGTCGTGATGGTGACAATGACCGTGTTCGTGCTCCTCTTCGTCATGGTCGTGATGATGGCAGCAGTGATGCTCATCCCCGTCATCATGATGGTGATGACAATGACCGTGCTCTTCCTCGTCATGGTCGTGGTGGCAGCAGTGACCGTGCTCGTGCTCTTCCCCGTCATGGTCATGGTGGTGACAGTGGTGTTCCTCTTCGTGCGTAAGCTTTTCAAGCTCGCTCTCCAAAGTGGAAGCGTGCTCCATTGCCTCCAGTATCTGACCGCCGTCCAGCAAGTCCCACGCCGTGGTCACGACGGTTGCGCCCGGATTATGCTCACGCACGAGCTTTAAAGCGGTTGCAAGCTTTTCCGCACTTGCAACGTCTACGTGGCTGAACACTATGCACGCGGCGCTTTCAATCTGGTCGTTGAAAAATTCGCCGAAATTCTTCATATAAATCTTGCACTTGTTGGCGTCGACCACAGCGGTAAGCGAGTTGATTTTGCAGTCCGCAAGGTCCGCCCTTTCAACCGCCCTGACGACGTCAGAAAGCTTGCCTACGCCCGACGGCTCGATTAATATGCGGTCGGGGTTAAGCTCGTCCACGACTTTTTTGAGCGCCTCGGCAAAGTCGCCGACCAACGAACAGCAGATGCAGCCCGAATTGAGCGCGTTTACGGTTATTCCAGCCTCTTTCATAAAGCCGCCGTCCACGCCGATTTCGCCGAATTCGTTTTCGATTAAAACCAGCTTTTCGCCTTGGTAAGCTTCCTTGATAAGCTTCTTGATAAGCGTGGTTTTACCTGCGCCCAGAAAGCCCGAAAACACGTCAATCTTAGTCATTGTTCAACCTCGTCAGTTTTTTCCTTTTATATTTTATACGCATTATTAAAAGTTGTCAAACAATTAACCTTAATTTATTGTCCGTCGTCAAAAGCGCCGCGGCCGCGCAAATTTTTGCGCGGCCGCGGAATTTGATTTTACTTTTTGGTATAGCTGAGCCGGCGGAAAGTGCCGTCCTCCTTGTGGATAACTATTCGTGCGTCCTGGTTCTCCGCCGTCTTTTTGGCGAACTCGATTGCGTCCTGCTGCGTAAGGAACAGCTTTATCGCCTTGGACGCACCCGCGGCTTTTACCTGCCACCTGCCGTCTTCCTTCCTCTTTGCAATGTGATAGGTCTTTACGGGCTCCGCCTTGGGCTCGCTCTTTGCCGCAGGCTTAGCCGCCGTTTTCGGTGCGGGTTTAGCCGCCGCCTTCTGAGCAGGCTGAACTTCACTCTTTGCAGCCGCCTTGGGCTTTGCCGAGGTCTTCTGTGTGGATTTCGCCTCCGTTTTCTGTACGGGCTTAGACTCGGGCTTGGGTTGCTCTTTTGCCGCCGCAGGCTCTTCCGCCTTCTGTTCGGCAACCCTCTCTTCCCTTTGCTCTTCCTTCACGCTCTCCCCGCGCGCAGGTGCACTCTCCTTTTCCTTTGCGGTGCTCTTATCCTTTTTGCCGCTCCTTGCAATCAGCACGATTATTATAATTAAAATTATTATTGCCACAACGGCGAGTGCCGTCCAGCCCCAGGGATTGAACCAGGCGGGCAACGCGAGAATTTCAGCCATTTTTATCTCCCGTAATATTATATTTTTCAACATTTATTTTAGCACAGGCGGAAGGCGTTGTCAAGTCGCCCCTCCTTTGCACGATTATGAAATTCTTTTTATAACTACATATAATTGCTTGCAAAAATTTATGCGCAGTTGTACTATGAATTTATGATAGAGAATACCGAAAATCAAGTTGAGGAAGAGATTGCGGCAAGCGAGGCTGCGGAAGCTTTAACCGAAGCGCCCGAAAGCGTTGCCGAAGCGCAACCCGAAGCGCAGGCGGAAGAAAAGCCCGCTCCCCTTTCCAAAAAGAAACAATTCATTCAGATTTTAAAGTTCACGGCGTTTTCCATTTCGGCGGGCGCGATACAGCTTTTGTCCTTTTCCATTCTGTACGAATGGGCGAAGTGCCTGCCATGGTGGCCCGCCTACCTGATAAGCATAGTCTTGTCGGTAATCTGGAATTTCACCTTCAACCGCAAGTTCACCTTTGCCTCCGCCGCCAACGTGCCGCTTGCAATGGCGCTCGTCACCGTCTACTACTGTATGTTTATTCCCGTTTCCGTGTTCGGCGGCGACGCGCTTGAAAAGGCGTGGGGCGCAAATCTGGGCATTGTCGTCACCGTTTTAATGATG
>CAMWWA010000113.1 GCA_947177825.1 uncultured Clostridia bacterium | reverse complement strand
CCCCGTTACCTAATCAATAGCAACTAAAAACGAACTATGTTTTAGTTTTTTGTTTGCTTGCATTTTGAAATAACTTGCATTTAACAAATTATTATGTTAAAATAAGCTTGCATTTTTGGTGCGTTTGATTCTATTGCGCACATTTCTTATTTTGTATAGGTGCTTATGAAAAAATTATTGTGTGTATTTTTGTCGCTTGTAACGTGTGCTTCATTATTTGCTGGTTGTAATTATACAACCCCTGACGATAATCCGAACAGTACTACCAATGAAAGTAACACGAATAGTAATACTAATGATAGCAATACGAATAACAATGTCAATGATAGTAACACGAACAACAATACCAATGACAGTAGCGCGAACAACAATACCAATGACAACAACAGTGTTTCAAATGAAAATATAGTTTTAGGTATGTTTTTAAAATATGCCCAATACGATAATGACGGGAATTATAGATTTAGGAAGTATGAAAATTTAAGCAATGTATCTTTTTCATATTGCTTTACTTACAGCCCGTCCTATAAATTATATAATGCTAGTGTTTTAGTAACGACTAACACGAATCTAAAACTTTATGATTATGCGGCAATTACCTTCTCTTGGGGTAATTTCAAGAATGGATTATTTTATGGGTACCACGAATTAGATAGCATAGCGAAAATTGAATTTGAGTATAAAGATTTATTATTCAATAGTAACAATACATTAGGGGAGACATATTCTTATAAAGTAACAAGCAATTCTTTCGTTAATCTAAATAATAAAGCGGATATAGACGAATATGCGGCAATGACATATAGTTGTGTGCAGCAAGCGATATCATATTTAAATTCAGTATTCTTTAACCATAATTTATTGATAAAATTATATTAAACTAATTATCTTTTTTGAATAAGTGTCTTTATTATTCTTTTTAGGTTACTACTGCTTTATTAACTAACGACCGCCGAGAACGGTGGTCGTTTTTCGTATAAAAGCGTTGTTATGGTCGGCGGTTGCATTTTTATGGCTTTCGTGATACAATGTACAAAAACCGAGGGGAGGCGGAAATGAAAAAATACGGTCCCGACCCGAACGAAAAATTTCCCAATAAAAATATTCCCAGCCTTTGCTATATCAAAAACGTGATAATGCGCCCGAATATTATCGTGGGCGACTACACCTATTACGACGATGACGAGGGCGCGGAAAATTTCGAAAAGCACGTAACGCACCACTACGCATTCAACGGCGACAAGCTGATAATCGGCAAATTCTGCGCCATTGCAAAGGGCGTGGAGTTTGTTATGAACGGCGCAAACCACCGTATGTGTTCGGCAACCACTTACCCGTTCAACATTATGGGGCACGGCTGGGAGAAGGCAACGCCTTCGTTGGACGATTTGCCGCTGAAGGGCGATACCGTGGTTGGTAACGACGTCTGGATAGGTCAGAACGTGACGATTTTGCCCGGCGTGCATATCGGCGACGGTGCGATTATCGGCGCTAATTCGGTGGTGGCAAAGGACGTGCCGCCTTACTGCGTTGCCGTCGGCAATCCCGCGGCGGTGGTGCGTATGCGTTTCGACGAGCAGACGGTTGACTTTTTGTTGAAGCTAAAATGGTGGGACTGGCCTGCGGAAAAGATTTTTGCAAATCTTGAAGCCTTGTGCAGCGGCGATATTTCGAAGATAAAAAAGTTGAAATAATTCGCCCGAAATTATATAAAAATCTACCTGTATTCGACTATATTCTATTGCAAAAGCGGCGTGCGGTAAGCTAAAATGACGGTAAGAAAAACATTTCGGGAGAGCTATTTATGAATACTTTCGGTGAATTTTTGTTTGCGCTTCGCAAGGAAAAGGGTATGACTCAGGCGGAGCTTGCGGAAATGCTGGGCGTAACCAACAAGGCGGTTTCCAAATGGGAGACGGGCGAGGCTATGCCCGAGACTGGTTTGCTGTTGCCCATTGCTCGTATATTCGGCGTGACCGTAGACGAATTGCTGGAAGGCAAGCGCGCCGACGAAAAGGGTGCGACTGCCGATAAAGAAGACGCGGATAATGCGCAGGAAATGAGCGGACATAAATTCACGCCGTGCAACGACTTTTACGAATACAGAACGTTGTCCGAAAAGATATGCGGCGCGGTGTGCGCGGTGGTGTTTATGCTCGGAATGGCGGCGTGGCTGCTCGTCTATTTGCAGTTGCATACGTTGCATCCGTACTGGATTATTGCCGTAGCGAGCGCGCTGTCCTGCGGAATTATAGGAATAGTTTTCGACTTGTGCAACCGTGCCAAGCGTGAAATGAAGATAAGGCGCGGCGAAAACCCGTATACGGGCGCGGCGTGCGGCTTAATAATGCTCACGTGCATAATTGTATATCTGTGCGTAGGTGCGTTTGCGGAGCTGTGGCACCCGGGCTGGGTGATAGTCGTGGGCGGTGCGATAATTTGCGCGATAACGGGCGCAATCGGCGGAATTTTTACTCACAATAAAAAGGATAAATAAGGCTGCGGTAGGCACCTTTTTTAAAACTTTTTCATATTATGGTTGTATGGCAATTAAAGAATATGACAGGCGGGCGGCGGTGGCTTACGCAAGACGGTGGGCTTTTTCGCGCAACCCCAAATACTTCGATTTCAGCAACCTCGGCGGCGACTGCACAAACTTCGCTTCGCAGTGCGTGTATGCGGGCTCGGGCATAATGAACTACACGCCCGTGTTCGGGTGGTACTACATAAACGCCAACAACCGCACGGCAAGCTGGACGGGAGTGGAATATTTTTACAACTTTCTGACGGGCAATAAAAACGGTGCGGGCCCCTTTGCCGAGGAGGTGGGCGCCGACGAGATTGAGATAGGCGATATTATTCAGCTGGGCAGGGCGAACGGCGACTTTTACCACTCGCCCGTGGTGGTCGGCTTTGCGGGCGGTCAGCCGCTAATAGCCGCGCACTCCTACGACGCGTACAACCGCCCGTTAAACTCCTATAGATTCGAAGAAGTGCGCTATTTGCATATCTTAGGCGTGCGCACGGAGGAATAGAAAAATAAGCCACCCTTGACAAGAGGGTGGTTTTATGGTATAATTTGCAATATGAAAATATGTGTTTTCGGCGCGGCTAGCGCGCATATAGACGAAGTTTACGTAAAGACTGTGGAAGAGCTGGGCTATCAGATGGCTAAGCGCGGACATTCGCTGGTGTTCGGTGCGGGCGGTACCGGACTTATGGGTGCGGCGGCGCGCGGCGTTAAGCGCGGAGGTGGATACGTTCACGGCGTGGTGCCCTCGTTTTTTAAGGACAAGGAAATAGAGCAGCTTTTCGACGAGTGCGACAAGATGACTTACACCGACACCATGCGCGAGAGAAAGGCGATTATGGAGGACGACGCGGACGCGTTTATTATTACGCCGGGCGGCGTTGGAACCTTTGAGGAGCTGTTCGAGGTCATCACTTTAAAGCAGCTTAACCGCCACGACAAGGCGATAGTTTTTCTGGATATTGACGGCTACTATCGCAATCTGGAAGCGTTTATGCACACCGCGTGCGAGCGCAAGTTTATAACGCCTAGCTGCCTCAGCCTTTACGAAATAAAGACGACGATTGACGAAGTGCTGGACTATCTGGAAGCGTACGTTCCCAACCCCATACCGTTCAAAAGGACAAAGCTGGGTGAATGATTTGTTTACCGTAACTTTCGTGTGCCTGGGCAATATCTGCCGTTCGCCGATGGCGGAGGCGGTCTTTTCGCGCATAATTGAAGAGCGCGGCGTTGCGCTGTCGTTTAAGGTAAATTCGTTCGGAACTTCCGACTGCGAGGAGGACAACCCCGTGTATCCGCCCGTGCAGAAGGTGCTGAAAGAGAGGGGCTACAGCTTTGCGCACAGGGCAAGAAAGATTGCGCTTTCGGACGTCAAGAACGCCGACTACATTCTGGTTATGGACGGTATGAATCTGACCGACCTGACGCGTATGACGGGCGGCAACTATTCGGAAAAGATTTTTCTGCTCGGTCATTTTCTGCCCGAAAAAATAGATATCGACGACCCCTGGTATACGCGCGATTTCGTGCGCACCTACGACGAGATTTACCGCGCTTGCAATGCGTTTTTGGACTTCTTGATGAAGGAACACGCGCGAACATTCCTTGCTTTTTCTATTTGATTTTGATATAATGTAACTACGATAAACAGTAATTTAGCGAGGTATTTGATATCAATGCAGAATAATGAAATTGAAATACGCAGAGCAAAACTGTCTGATATTGAAAGAATTGACTGCTTGCTTTTTCAGGTACACAAAGTACATAGCGATGCACGTCCTGACTTATTTGTTCCTGGAGCAAAAAAATATACTGACGAACAGTTAAGGCAAATTCTTAAAGACGAAACTAAACCCA
>CAMWWA010000112.1 GCA_947177825.1 uncultured Clostridia bacterium | reverse complement strand
CGAAAGTCATAAGCGCTTCGTCGTAACCGTTAAAGTTATCAACGGTGGGTTTAATAGCAACGCCCGTGTAGCTAAGTCCGCCCTTGAACGTAGGCAGGGCAACTTTGACCTTTGCAACCTCGATTTCAACGGAAGTAGAAACCGCGTTGCCGCCCTCGTCCGTGTACTTAACGGTTATAGTCTGCTTGCCGGCCTTAAGCTTTCCGTCGTGCAAGCCGTCGCAGGTAATTTCAAGGTCTTCAACCTTAACGCTTTCTTTATTGCCGTTGTTGTAGGTAACCGCCGCGGTCAGTTTTGATTTCAACTCGTCCAAAGTGTTCGCAGTCGTAAACGCCGCGCTCTCTTCCACCGCCGCGGAAATGGAAACCACAACCGCGTCGTCAATGGTAATCGCAATTTCAACGGGCGCAATGCCGCCGTTATAGTTTGCGGGGTCGGTCGGGTCAAACTCAACCACAACCTTGTATTCGCCCGCTTCCTTAATTTCGGTAACCGTCTCCCAGCTGCCGTTGACAAACTTCTTGTAAACGGGCGTTTTGGGAGTCGCCGCCGCAGGAATGCTGTCGGGGTCAAGGTCGGCAACCGTAAACTTGAAACCGTCGCCGTCGGGGTTATAAGTCGCCTTATATCCGCCGTTACCGTCCGCCGTCAGTCCGCTCGTTGCGGAGGGCTTAAAGGTTGCGCCGCCCGCGTCCACGTCCGCCTTGTCAACGTTAACGGTGAAGGTTGCGGTCTTGCCGTCCGAATACGTAACCGTTATAGTGCGCTGACCTGCCGCAAGCAAACCGTCGCCGTGCGTAGAATCGGCTGTCAACGTGTACCCTTCCGGGCTGAGCGTTTTGGTGTCGCCGTTGTTATACGTAATTACAACTGCCAGACCGCCCTTCAACTCGTCCAGCCCCTTGGAAGCGTCCAGCGTAAAGCCTTCGGGCAAGGTATACGTAGCCGATATTGCGTTTACCGCAACGTCGGTTACCGTAACCGTAAACGTCGTCGTTTTAGTAACTTCGCCCTTCTTCCACGTAACCGTAATTTCGTTATTGGTCGAAGAGAAATTGTCGGGAATAGTTACGGTGTAGCTGTCTTTGTCCAGAGTTTCCTCGTCGCCGTTGTTGAACGTTGCGTCAACCGACAACAGAGTATCTATGTTCAAATCTTCAACCTTGGCGGAGCTGTAAATAGTACCCGTCTGCGTGTAGGTTGCGGTAAGCGTATCTACAAGCACAGCGGTAACCGTTACGGTCTTGACACCCGAAGTCTTTCCGCCGTAGGTTACGTTGAACGCGCACTGTCCTGCGGTGAGCACGTTTTTATCGTTTTCAGGAGTTATCTTTACGGTAAAGTTGTCACTTGCACTCAACGTCTTTTTGGTACCGTTGCCGTCCGCATAAGTTACTTCCACCGTCAGATACTGTTTGATGGTGTTTGCCGCGTCGCCTTCCCAAAGCTTGGTGCCCTCGGGAACGTTGACCTCTTTAATGGTAACTTTGTCTATATCCGCAACGCCGACGGAAATAGTTATGTCGCCGGTAAGCGTTTTTTCCTCGCCGTTTACGCTGTATTTATAAGTGACCTGAACGGGGCAGTCGCCGTCTTCAAGGGCAAAATCATCGGGGAAGGAATACTCGCTTGCTTCAAGCGTCTTGCCCGCGCTGCCGTCGTTATTTATAATCTTGACGGTAAGCTGACCTTTAAGCGCATTCGCACTCGTGGAGGTGTAAACCGTCGTGCCGTCGTGCACTACGGAAAGCTCCGCAGGCGTAACCGCAAGTATTTCGGGTATAGTCACCGTGCAGTTTACGTTTGGTTTGCCGACAAGCTGAACCGTAAGAACCTTGTTCGTGCCCGCTGTCAGCGTGGTGCCCGTTGCAAACTGAATTTCGCTAGCTGCCGCAATACCAGCGGAAGTGCCGTCGTTATTGGTCTTGGTGACCTGTATACGCTTCAGCAAATCTTCCTTCTTGGTAGAGGTGAAAATATCGCCCGCGCCCGTAAGCGTTGCCTGAATTTTGTTGACCTCTACCGGCGTAACGTTAATTGCCAGCGTGCCTTCCTTGTCGGCGTAGTTCAAATCCGTCGGCTTGAATATCCAGCCGTACTCGCTTGTACTCGTGTTTAGCGTCTGGTTATCCTTCCACTTTAAAGTGCCCTTGCCGTCCCACGCCTCCGGCGGTTTTATCGTCGGGAAGTTTGCTGTCGTCGTGCCCGCGTAATACTGCTTTGTGGAATTGTCTTCGTTTTTGCCGTAGTCCACCGTGGGCGCAAACGGGTCGATTACCTTCGGCTTTACGGTTATGTTAAACGATTTATCCGCCGTTGTTTTGCCCGTCCAAGAGTAACCGCTGGCGAGATGCATGGTAATTTTGTAAGTACCTGCGTCAATAATATTCGCAGTTCCGTCACTCGTCACGTCAACGAACGTAGCGCCTTCCGCACGGCTCTTATACTCGATTTTTGCAACGGTCATAATCGATTCGTTGCAATATATATCGGTATTTATCCACTCCTTCTTTTCGTCGCCCGTCAAATCGGCTATCCATTTTGAGCTGCCGCTGTACGTAACTTCCGTATCCTTAGGAGCTTCTATACCCACGTCGTATGCGCAAAGCGCTTCTTCCGTATAAGCCAGACCGTTGTCTGTTCCCTGTATTAAAGAAATTTTATAATCGGCAATAGTTTTACCTGCAGGAAAAGTTGGCAATGAAAGAGTTCTTGTCGCACGCGCCGTCGCCGTAGCCGAAGAGTCCACCGAAAACTTTGCCGAATACGCAACGTTGCCGTCGGTAGAATCCTTGTCCTCAAGCGCAACTATTATTTGTGCACCCGCTTTGCGTACGGGGTCGTTATATATAATTTTAAGTTTATTGTTTTCGTCGGGTATGCAAACCGCAGTCGCCGTTGCGCTCCTGGCGTCGTAAGTTGAATTTTTTATATAAGTTTTAAAGGTGCGTTCAGCCCCTGCCGCATACGGATAATCCGCATAACCCGTAAAATCATTATTCGAGAGTGCGTTACCGGAACCCACATAAACTATTTTAGAGCCGTCGATAACCATAGCGGGACGAACGCCGACTGCCGCACCGCCGGCGTTTGCCGGTAAATTAGTGTTATTTGAATTTATATAATAAACGTTTCCGGCATTACCGATAGTCAAAACGTGCGACCCGTTATCTCCGGCGCCGTAACCATTGCGACCGGTAGGGCGCAACCAATACGCAGTATTCTGATATGAACCGTTGAAAGCTGTAGTTCTGAACCCGTACCCGTCGAAAGCGCCGCATCCGTTATCGTTTGAGCTATAATAACCTGTCTGCCAACCGCTATAGCTTTTGCCGTAAAAAGAAATCAGATTCTGACTCGCCGAATTTACAAATCCGTAGTCACTGTTAATGACGTCGTCATAGTCCAGAAGGAATAGCTTGTCACCGGTTGTCGTTTCCGTAACGTTGCCATTGAAAGATACGCTGAAATTATCAACTTGTGACGCCAAATCACTGCCTATCGTACTATTGAACTTACCGTTTACCGTTGTATTGGTTGATAACGAACCGACCGTCTGAAAAAATGGTGCAACGCTTGAAAGGGCTACGAAGTCGTGAGTTACAATTGAGCCCGTAGGCAAAATGAAACCGTCCGTAGTTATTCCGGCAAACAGAGTAGATAAAAACGAGCTTTCAGGCGCAATCGCTGTAATATTACCTGCCGCGTCGCGGTATTTACCGCCGTTAAGCTTTGCGCGCATATAGCTCGAGCCCCAATAAGAATAATATTCGGGGTTGGACGTATACAAATTATACGCCATATTAGACACAGTCCTTGACGAATACACCAGTAACGTTTTTTCACCCGAACCGTATTTACTATCATCTGCGGCAAGAACGTTCCAGCTTATAATATCGGCAAAACACGTATTTATATTCGTCCCCGTCGTGGTGCCCGTCGAACCCAGGACTATTTTAGTTTTGGGTTTGGTCAATGCCGCAATCATTTTAGAACCGTCGCCGGTATCTATATGCGACTCGCCTGCCGTCGTACTATCGGCAAAGGCAACCACGCCGTTGTCGTCTATGGTTTGCGTTCTGAAAAATGAAAAAACTGTGCCAAGACATAGTCCTGCACAGAATAAGGGCGTGAATATATAAAGCAACGCGCGCTTTACGCTTTGCTTATTTCTTAAAAGTGCTTGCCCCCCCCCAGTCGTCATTTTAAACATCTTCATAATATTTCTCCTTTCAGTAACAAATACTTTGAGTGCATGAATTATATCACAACTTTTTTATAATTTCAATAGTTTTTGACAAAAAAGTTTAAAATAGTGCTAAATTTTACACAAAACACAATATATTGTGGTCAAACAGTCAAAAAGCCCCCGCGCAAACCTGCGCGGGGGCTTTTAATTG
>CAMWWA010000111.1 GCA_947177825.1 uncultured Clostridia bacterium | reverse complement strand
GGCAACGCAAAAGGCAAGCACGCCGTAGTTTCCTCCGGCGTGCTTTTAACCCTTTTATTTACAATCCCCGCGGCGCTGGTGCTGTTTTTTGCGCGCGACCTCTACTCCTTCCTGTTCCCCGACAGGGATTGTGTGGACATCTTCCTGTGGCTGCTGCCCGGGCTTATACTTACCTCCATATACGCGATAATGCGCGGTTCGTTCTGGGGGAACAAGCAGTTTTTGCCGTACAGCATAATAGAGCTTGCGGAAAACGCCGTTATGGTTGCCTGCGGCTGCGTGCTTATCAGCTTTGCAACTACGGCGAAAAACGGTGCGCGTGCGGCGATTATCGCCGTTCTGATTTCCTATATCTTCTCTTTTGCCGTATCACTGGGCTGGTATTTCATTAAGGGCGGCAAATTCGTAAACCCCAAGTCGCAGTTCAAGCCCGTGGCGAAAGCTTCGCTTCCCATTACGGCAATGCGCACTTCCACTTCGCTTTTGAATTCATGCGTGGCAATGTTCCTGCCCGCCCTTTTATCCCGTGCCTGCGGCTATTCCAGCAGCGAAGCCCTGGCTTTATACGGAACGGTTTTGGGCATGAGCGTGCCTATGCTGTTTATTCCTAACTCCCTTATCGGCTCGATTGCCGTGGTCGTTGCGCCCGAAATGAGCGAAAATTTCTACGCAAAACGCACCGAGCTTTTAAGGCGCGACATAGAAAGAACGCTTAAATCAGCCGTTGCTATTGCCACAGTGCTGATTCCCGTCATGTTTACGCTGGGCGAGGACATAGGCAAGCTGTTCTATGCAAGCGAGCTGAGCGGCGTAGTTATAAGGCGTTTTTCCTTTATGATGCTTCCGATGTGCCTTTCGATGATTACGACGACCATATTAAATTCGTTGAACTACGAAGTGCGCACTCTTATTTACTTCTTTGCAGGCGCCGTGGCGATGATAGCGATAATTCTGATATTTACGGGGCTGCTCGGCATAAACGCCTATATGGTCGGGCTGACGATGAGCTTCGTCATTACGGCGGCGTTCAATCTGCGCCTGTTAAAGAAGAACTGCCCCGACATAAATTACTTCGGTTACCTTGTAAAAAGCGTTTTAATATGTGCTTTCGCGTGCGCGTTCGGTCACCTTTTCGGCACCCTGTTCGACGGGGTTCTGCCTGCGGTGTGGAAAATAGTACTGTGCGGCGGCGTGGTTTCCGTGTTTGCGGTTCTGGCGTTTTACGGTATGGAAATGGTATCCGCACGCCCCTTTAAGAAGCTGTTTTCGCGCGGATAAATCACGCCTTCTGAAAGCTTGTAACGAGTGAAAAGAGCTGTTTTACCGCAAGCGACACCAGAAAAATGCCGAATAGCTTTTTGAGCACGTCCGTGGGCAGCGCAGCCATAATGAAGCCTGCGAGCACCGTGGTTATAAGAGCGGGAATTACTATTTCCCAGACGTCGTCCGTCCTTAAAAGACCGTTCTTTTTGTGGGCGGGCAGAACGAGCGCCGCCATCGGCAGAAACGCAATGACATTGGTTGCCTGCGCAACGTGCTGGTTGACGCCTAAAAATATGGTGAGCGCGGGAATTAAAATGGTGCCGCCGCCCATTCCCATACCGCCCAGAATACCGGCAAGCAAGCCGACGGCGAGATAGATTAAAAACGCCATTTACCCTATCACCATGCGGATGCCTGCGGCAAGCATTATCCCAATAAAGACGATATCTACCCATATTTTGGGGAGTTTTCCCAAAAGTTTTGCGCCAAGAAGTCCGCCTGCGATATTTCCGATTGCCGCTGGAATTACCACGGGTAAATCCACGAAGCCGTTCAGAATATAGGTTATGGCGCTGACCGCACAGACGGGCGCTATTATTAAAATTGCCGTTGCGTGCGCCTGCTTTCTGGGATAGCCGAGCACGTCCGCAAGAATAGGGACGGCTATCATACCGCCGCCACCGCCGAACAGTCCGTTTACCGCGCCCAGCCCGAGTCCGCCGTAGACGGCTTTTTTGTTAATTTTTTTCAACTTTTTCTTCCTTACGTTCATGCGCGCGTTCCCGTATGCGCGCAAAAAAACTATTATATATAAAGTTTTTGCAAAAATTTTATAATAATGAATTTTTTTATCCTATCTTTGGCGATAATCAGTTGCCAAAAGCAAGGTTTTATATTAAAATAATAGGGTGTGAAAACAAACTTTTTGAAAGGTGTTATATGAAGAAGAAAAAGAGCTACGCATTAAAATCGGCGGCAATGGGCTTTGCGGCAATTGCAACCTCCCTTATGATAGGTATGTCCGCCGGATGCGCACAGACAGACAAGCCGACCGACGACGAGGACGACAAGACCACTACCAAGCTTGACAGTCAGGTAATCAAGAACGGCAATTTCGAATTTTATTCCGACAACAAGGGTTTATACCCCATAAGCAATCCCGAAAACTGGACGGGCGGCACCAACGGCAGTTCGTCCGCTTCCATGTCGGGCGTTATCGATACGGCCAAAAAGCGCTGGGACTACATTACCGACGCCACCCTTCCCCAGACGCTTAAGGACAACAACGACCTTAAAAGCGACGACGAGAACAAGAAGGATTACAACGGCGCGCTTGCCGACGATATGCCTTACAAGAATCCCCACGAAGCAACTAAGAGCTCCGCAAGCGACGAGGACAAGGCGTATATAAGCAACCCCTTCACGCATAAGTACAGCTACGACAGCGAGGGAAAGATTATAGATTCCGCGGACGGCAGCGTCGTTACCACGTACGAGGACGAGGACGGCAAGCTTTATCTTGACGAAAAGCTGGAGACTCCCCTTGAAACCTCCGTACTGATGATTCATAACTACCGCAGCAGCTACTACACGGGTACCGAGGGTTATTTCAACTCCTCCACGACTACCACGCTTGAAGCGGGCACGGCGGCGGAAATTTCCCTTTGGGTTAAGACCAGCGATTTGTACTTTGACGGCGCGACGGGCACGAGAACGGCAATCGAAGCCGAGCGCGGCGCTTACATTAAAGTAAATACGCAGGTGGGCGGCAACAGCCTGGACAGCTTTATAATCAAAAATATAAACACCGAAAAGCTTAACACCGACGGCGCAAACAACGGCTGGGTTCAGTACACCGTTTACGTTGAGGCAAGCAACTTTGCCGACACCACCGTTTCGATTTCCGTCGGACTCGGTCAGGACGATATTTACACGGTTGAAGGCTACGCTTTCTTTGACGACGTGACCTTGACCAAATATCTGAACAGGGCCGAGATGGAAGAAAAGTGCGCGGCGTTCGGCGAGAAAATCGATATTGCAGGCGGCACAAACGTTTCCTATCCCCTTGCTCCCGACGACGCAAAGACCGAGTTCCGCGCGGACAAGGTTACCTATAACACCAACGGAACGGACGGCGGATACGTTGAGAAAACCGACGAATTCAATTCTGCGGACAGGCACTTCTTTATCGACCTTGCAAGCTCGACCGCGGAGGACGCTTTGGAAATAAGCGCAAGCGGCATTAAAGCGGGACTTACCGTTGAAGAGACGAGCACGGGCAAGTACGTGAGCGCGAACAACAAGGAAGGCAACGAGTACACCTCCTCGTTCGACGCGCTTGAAAACGGCGCGGCAACGGCGTTTATTCCCAACAAACTCGGTGAAAAGGGCATCAATATCAAGGACGACCTTCTCACACATACCACAATTACCGACGCATCCGACTGGAAGCTTGCCAACGGCGGAGCTTACACCGACCTGCTTACCGACGCGTTAAAGACGGCGGTCAAGCTTCCCGGAGTTGAAAACAATTCGACTACCGCGCTGGTCATTCTCAGCGCGAGGGGCGCGGCTTACGAGGCGCAGATTACAAACGACGAATTATTCAAGCTTGCAAAAGACGAATACGCTCTCGTTTCATTCTGGGTTAAAACTTCGGACATGAACGGCGCGAGCGCGGCGAAATTTACCGTTGTCGACGTTGACGACAAGACCAACAAGTCCGATTTCAGCGTGGACTCCACCACCGAATCGCTGGTAAATATCGGCGACAACGAAAACGTTTATAACGGCTGGGTAAAGTGCTTTATCCGTGTTTCCAACACCTCCGACACCGACAAGACCTTTAAGATTGTAGTCAATTTCGGAAATACCTCTATAAAGGGCACGACGACTTCTTCCTACACGGCGGGCTGGATGGCAATGACCAACCTTTCATTCACGCCGCTGGATAAGCAGGTTTACGGCTACTCCGCAGGCGCTCTGCACGCGGCTACCCTTACTTTTGCCGAAAATACCCCCAACACCTCGCACAACTTCGACAGCGAGCTGGGCGACAAGAACGAAATTAAGGACAATCTGGCTATCCCCTCCGCTTACACGGGCGTATACGGCAACAGCCTGAACATTGCCCCCAACGGCAACGCCGCAG
>CAMWWA010000110.1 GCA_947177825.1 uncultured Clostridia bacterium | reverse complement strand
GTATCGAAATGGGAAAACGGTCAGGCGGAACCCGACGCCTCCACCATTAAAAAGCTGTGCGAAATATTCAAAATTTCCACGGACGAGCTTTTGGGCAACGACCCGCCCGTCAAGGAAATAGCCGTTACCGCGGCGCCCGTACAACCGGTCGTTGAACGCGTAGTACAGCCGGTAGTGCAACCCGTGGTTGAACGCGTGGTGGAGCAGAAAATTATAAACGGCTACTGCGAGGACTGCAAAAAGCCCGTCGGCCCCGGCGAATACGTGGTTACGCACACGGGGCGCGGCGGAGGCATACAGCACATCTACTGCAACCAGTGCAACGACATACGCATACGCAGCGCGCGTATATACGAATATAATGAATTCAAACGGCAGAATAAAAAGTCGTTGATTCTGGGTTCGCTGATTGCGCTGGGCGTAACCGCGCTGTTCTGCGTTTTGTTTATGGTGATAATCAAGCTGGAACCGCTGTGGGCGACGGGTTTAATCTCCGTTGGCGTATTTATCTGCTGGCTGGCTTTCGGCATTCAGGTATTCTGGGAAGACAGCGTGGTGCCGGACATATTCTTCTTCTTTTTGAAATCGTTCACTTTCCCCGGAGTAATTTTCACTCTCGATTTGGACGGCATTATATTTCTTATATTGGTAAAGATAGGCGGCGCGATACTGTGCGCTATACTTTCCGTAATAGTGTTCCTGTTCGGTCTGTTGTTTACGCCCATCGCGTCCATATTCATACTCCCCTTTGCGGCGTTAAAGCGCGGCTTCGAAGGCAGACGTTTAAAAAAAGCCGCAAATTAAATTAAAAGGTTGAATAGCGAGGTTACTTATGAAAAAGACTGTTTTGACCATTGCAACCGCACTGCTGGTTGCCGGAAGCGCGTTTACGCTGTGCGCCTGCTCGGGCGGCACGCAACAGGAAACACCGCCCGACAGCACGCAGACAACACCCAATTCGCCGAGCACACCTTCGGATTCTTCGACGCCAAGCACACCGGGCACGCCGAATAATCCCAGCACTCCGAATACGCCGACCACGCCGGGCAATCCTTCGACGCCGAGTAATCCTTCGACGCCAAGCAATCCGTCAACACCGGCCACTCCTACTCCCGAACTAAAAGATTTTACGGGACTGACGTTTGAAAACGCCACTTTTTCCTACGACGGCACGCCGCACGCGATAGAGCTCGTGGGAGTCGTGCCCGAAAATTCTACCGTAATATATACGTGCAAGGAAGACTCAACAATTACCAATTCGGCGACCGATACGGGCGAATATACGATAACCGTAACGGTGACCAATAAAAACTACAATACGTATACCGCGCAGGCAAAGCTGAAAATTACCGCCGAGGACAAGCACAGGTTTATCATTCAGCACGACGGTGCGCTGTACTTTGCCAACGCGCTCGACGGCGACAAGCTGTATAAATACGATGCGACTGACGGCGTCAGCAAAGTAAGCCCGGACGTCCCCTATAACTTTACGGTGATGAACGGCAACCTGTATTTCAGAAGCTACACCCCCTTAGCCTCGTCCGTTAAGACGGTGGAAAATAACGGCGTGAACACCGTAATTTCGGCAAAGGGCGAATACCTGTGCACGGACGGCAGCTATCTGTATTACGCCGTGAACGCGCTGACCGCCAAAAACAGCGGCATATTCAAAGTCGACCTTTCGGGAAGCGAGCCCGCCGCACAGCTGATTTCCGCAGGCAAAGCCAAATATCTTACCTGCGCGGGCAACTATATCTACTTTGCCGACGGCGCGAACGGCGACAAGCTGACAAGAATAAGCAAGTCGGGCGGAACGAGAACTTTGGTCGTAGACGAAAAAATAACCTGCCTTACGCACTCCGACGGCGCGCTGTATTACACGGTAAACAACCTTACGGGCGACTATATTGAAAAATATACGATAAGCGCCGAAACGCGCAGAAAGCTGACCTCCGACGCAGGCGCAAACCTGACGGTTATAGGTAACGACCTCTATTATATAAACGTAGACCTTCTCAACTCGCTGGTATTCGGCAAGGGCATATACCGCGTGGGTACAAGCCCCGCAGTCAACAACTCACTCCCCGGCACAAAAATTATCGAAGGCGATAACCTGAGTTACAGCTCGCTTACCGCGACAAGCGACGGCAAACTTGCCTATTACAGGGTAAGCGACCAGATGCTGTGCATAAGCGATACGGACGGCGGGAACACCGTTGAGATACTTGACGGATTTGTCGCACCCGAAACGATACCCTTAAGCATGGGAAGCAAGACGGCGGCATACGGAAAATATCTGTACTTTTTAGACCTGCACAACGACAAGGCGCTGTACTCGTATAACACGGTTAGCAAAGCGCTTGCGCGCGTGACTTCCAACAAGGTGAGCGACTTTGCCATTCTGGGCGATACGCTTTATTACAACGCGGTTAGCTACGGCGTGAACAACGACCTTTACAAAGTCAATTTAAAGCTCGGCGGCGAACCCGAACTCGTTTCCAAAAACGACTGTGAGGATATCGTTACCGACGGTACCAACCTCTACTACGTTTTAAGCAACGCGGCGGGCGTAAGAACGGCTATCCACAAGATAGACGCGTCAGGCGTTGACAGCGAAATGTACAGCAAGGGCGCAACCAACCTTACTTATTATGAAGGATATATTTACTTCGTAGACGGCAACAAACTTTATAAAATGCCGACGACGGGCTATACGGTGGACGAAAAGACGCAGGTTACTAACAAAAACGTAAACACGTTCGTAATAGATAACGGTGTGGTTTATTTCAGAGAATTATACGGTGTAAACCTAAAAAGACTTGCCCGCGTAAATATAGACGGAAGCAATTATACTGCTATGATGACGGCGAATACAGACCCCTTAAAGATAGTCGTTGAAGGCAACAAAGTATATTATTACACCGACACCGTTCTTGGCACTTCGGGAATATACAGTATAAGCAAAAACGCGGCTGACGATAACGAACAGCCCACACTTATACTTGCAAGAAACGGTAGTCAAAAGAACTATTATGCCGAAGATTTCACGCTTTTCAACGGTAAAATTTACTTTGTGAATTACTACAACAATTTAGGCGATTCGCACCTGTACTGTGTTAATATATCGGGCGGACAGCTTGAAAAGATAGCGTAAATTAAATAACTGAAAGAAAGCCGCACGCGGTTGTATCGCGGGCGGCTTTTTGTTTTTACATAAATTTAGGTAATTCGGATATATCCAGCAGCCATTCGCGGCGGCTGCGTTCACGGTGGACGGCGTTTGCCTCGCCCAAGGCTTTGCGGTACTCGGCGTAGGTGCAGCCGTTGACCTTCATAAAATGTTCGCTTGCCTCGCGCTCCCTTCCCATAAGCTGCGTTCTGCCTATGTGTATAACCTCGTGACAAGCCTTGCACACCGCAACCACGTTTGCAAGCTTTTGCACTCCCTTTTCGTCGTCGTACTCCCACTGTTCGTGCGTTTCGAGCCGTGCTGTAGGCGCGCCGCAAATCATGCACTTTCCGTTGGCGCGCGCGTAAGCCTTTTTGCGTATGACGTCCCACGCGCCCTGCGGAAGTGCGCTGCGCAAGTTAGAGTGCCAGCAACTGTCGGGCACAAGTTCGAAATTGAGTTTCATTTTCCCCTCCCCGTTTCAACCGAATTGAGGTCGGCTATTTCAACCGACGAATAATTGATTACGGCAACGCGCGCATATTCCGCGGCGTTTGCGCACGGCCGGGCAAGATAATCGGAAAGACATTTAATCTTAATCCCCCTCTCCTCCGCCGCGCTTTTAATGTCCGCGTCGCTTGCAAAACCGGGCAGATGCAACGTGATATGCAACCCTCCGCCCGTCTCTATGACCTGCTTTTCCAATGGGAGTGCGGCTATCCTTTCCAGCAGAGCGGCGCGCACTCCGCGGTAATGGTTTTTAAGGCGGTTGACGTGCCTTTCGAAATAGCCGCCGTCCAGCATCTTTGCAAGCGCCTTCTGCTCGAACAGCGGCACGACGTTGGCGGAATTGTCATACGTTTCACGGTAACGGGCGTATAGTTCGGGGGGAAGCACCATATAGCCCAGCCTCATAGACGGCGCAAGCGTCTTGGAAAAGGTGTTCAGATAAATGACTCTGCCGCCGTTCAGCCCAGCCATAGTCTGCAACGGTTTGCCGAACAAGCGGAACTCGCTGTCGTAATCGTCCTCGATTATGTAGGCGCCCGTGCGCTCCGCCCAACCGATAAGGCGCGAACGGTTTGCGGCGGGCATAACCGCGCCAGTGGGGTACTGGTGGGAAGGCGAAACGTGCAGCGCGCACGCACCGCTGTTTTCCACCTCCTCCACGTTTACGCCGCGCCCGTCCACTGGGACGAAAACGCACTTTGCGCCGTTGAGCGCGTAGGTGTGCGGCACCCTGCCGTAAGCGGGATTTTCCA
>CAMWWA010000109.1 GCA_947177825.1 uncultured Clostridia bacterium | reverse complement strand
AAGGAAAACAATCTGGAAGGCGTGTCGTTTAAGGTTAAGGCAGGGCAGACCGTGGGCGTTATAGGCGGCACGGGCAGCGGCAAGACCACTTTAATAAATCTTTTGATGCGCTTTTACGACGTTGACGGCGGCGCGGTTTTCGTGGACGGAAAGGACGTGCGCTCGGTGGAGGGCGGCGAATTCCGTTCCCAGTTCGGCGTTGCCTTCCAAAGCGACTTTTTAATCGCTTCCACCGTGCGCGAAAATATCGACTATTTCAGGGGGCTTGACGAGCAGGATATTTTAAAGGCGGTAAAATGCTCGTGCGCGGACGACTTTATAGAGGGGCTGGAAGGCGGTCTGGATTTCGTGCTTGCGCAAAAGGGCGCCAACCTTTCGGGCGGACAGAAGCAGAGGCTGCTTATCGCACGCGCGCTTGCCGGTAATCCCGGTATATTAGTGCTTGACGACAGCTCCTCCGCGCTGGACTATGCAACCGACGCGCGGCTGAGGAAGGGGCTTAAAGAATACTATCCCGACTGCACCAAATTCATCGTCGCGCAGAGGGTGAGCGCGGTCAGATACGCGGATATTATAGTGGTTATGGACGACGGCAGGGCGGTAGGCATCGGCACGCACGAACAGCTTATGGAAAAGTGCGAAGAGTACCGCCAGATATGCGTCGTTCAGTCAGGGGGTGATTTATGAAAGAGCCCCGTATGAACGTCAACGACAGGCGGTCGTTCGCACGCAAAAAGGTCAACGTAAAGTATACCCTGTCGCGGCTGTTCGGCTACTTAAAGCCGTCCCTTACGCTGTTTATTATCGTATTCCTCGGCAATATGCTTTCGGTAGTTCTGTCGCTGCTCGGTCCGTACGTCTGCGGACTTGCCATAGGCGAAATAAAGACCGACGGCACCACCGACTTCAACGCGATAACTTACTACTGTATTCTGCTGGTTGCGGTATATATCGCTTCCGAGGTAATAAATTACGCCACCACGGTGGGTATGGCGTACGTTGCGCGCAGAATGACCAAGAAGATGCGCGGCGACTTGTTCAAGCGGCTCGTAAACCTGCCCGTCGGCTATTTCGATACCCGTCAGGCTGGCGACGTTATATCCGTGCTTTCGTACGATATAGACACGGTGGGCACCTCGCTTGCAAACGACGTGGTGCTCGTCTTAAAGAGCGCGGTGCAGATTATAGGCTCGCTGGTTATGATGCTGGTAATCGCCGCGCCCCTCGTCGCGGTATTCGCCGTCACCATTCCGCTGTCGCTTATCATAACGCGCGTAATCACCAAAAAGGTACAGCCGCTCTACCGCAAACGTTCGGCGGAGCTGGGCGAGCTGAACGGCTTTGCGGAGGAAGTGCTCACGGGGCAGAAGACCACAAAGGCGTATAACAGGGAGGAGGAAATTCTGTCCCGTTTCAGCGACAAGAACGAGAAGGCGAACGAGGCGTATACCAGGGCGGAATACCTTGGCACCATTTCGGGACCGAGCGTCAATCTGGTCAACAATCTGTCGCTTACCCTCATAAGCGTGCTGGGTGCGCTGATGTACGCGTTCGGCTGGTTCGGAGTGGGCATAAGCCAGATAACTTCCTTCGTGCTTTACTCGCGCAAATTCTCGGGCCCCATAAACGAAATCGCAAACGTCATAGGCGAATTCCAGTCGTCCGTAGCCGCGGCGGAAAGGGTGTTCACCGTGCTGGACGAAAAGGAAGAGGTGCTCGAAGAGGAGGGCGCGGAGGCGCTTGAAAACGTGCGCGGCGACGTCGCGTTGAAGGGCGTAACCTTCGGATATCTGCCGGATAAACCCGTATTAAAGGACTTTTCACTCAATGCGAACGGCGGCGACGTCATTGCAATCGTCGGGCGGACGGGCGCGGGAAAGACGACGGTTATCAACCTGTTAATGCGCTTTTACGACGCCGGCGAGGGTGCGGTAACGGTGGACGGCAAGGATATAAAAAGCTTGACGCGTTCCTCGCTCCGCAGCGCCTTTACAATGGTGCTGCAGGATACCTGGCTGTTCGCCGGCACGGTGTACGAAAATATTGCCTACGGCTCGGAGGGCGCAACCCGCGAAAGGGTGGAAGAGGTCTGCAAACGCGCGAAAATTCATTCCTTTATCACGCGCCTGCCGCAGGGCTACGACACGTATCTTTCGGACAACGCCGTCAACATATCCACGGGGCAGAAACAGCTTTTGACCATTGCGCGCGCAATGCTCTCGCCGGCGCCCATGCTCATTCTGGACGAGGCGACCTCCAACGTGGACACGCGCACCGAGCGCATAATCCAGTCGGCAATGACCGAGCTTATGCGCGGCAAGACCTGCTTCGTAATCGCGCACAGACTGTCCACTATACGCAACGCGGATAAAATACTCGTCGTCGAGGACGGCAGGGTGATAGAGCAGGGAAAGCACGAAGAACTTATGGCGCGCGGCGGCGCGTACAGCAGGCTTTACAACAGCCAGTTCGAAAGTTATTGAAAATTTTTTCCATTCTTCGACATTTTACCTCAATCGTCTTGCATTTTGCGCGGCATTTGTGATAAAATCAAAAGGTAAGATTTTATGTAGGAGTTAACGTATGTCACAGACCAATTTTAACGGAACGGGCGAACAGGAAAAGGCGCTGCGCGAGTGCATTGCAAAGCACAAGAGCGAGCGCGGCTGTCTTATGCCCATTTTGCACGAAGCACAGGAAATTTACGGCTATCTTCCCGCGGAGGTTCAGCAGCTCATCGCGGAGGAGCTCAACATTCCCCTGTCGGAAGTTTACGGCGTAGCCACATTCTACACGCAGTTTTCCCTTCAACCCAAGGGCAAACACCGTATCAGCGTGTGCCTTGGAACGGCTTGCTACGTAAAGGGCTCGGATAAAATTTTAGCGGCGGTGGAGAGGGAACTTAGAATCTCCTGCGGCGAATGCACACCCGACGGCAGATTTTCAATCGACAGTTGCCGTTGCGTAGGCGCGTGCGGACTTGCGCCCGTAATGATTGTCGACGACGACGTTTACGGCAGGCTTACCGAAAAGGACGTGCCCGAAATACTTGAAAAATACATGCAGGATTAATGAGGTGGAAAGATGACCGTTAAAGAACTGGAAGAGAGAGCGGCCCGCAAAGCCGACCTCGTAAAAGTAAGAAAGATTATAAGGGAGCAGGCTGAAAAGCTTGCCGAAAACACAAGCTACCGCAAGCAGGTCCTTGTCTGCGGCGGTACGGGCTGTACTTCTTCGAGCTCGCTTAAAGTTATCGAGCAGCTTGAAGCAAGCTTTAAGGAGCTGGGCATAGACGACGTTTTAATCGTCAAGACGGGCTGTTTCGGTCTGTGCGCGCTCGGTCCCATTATGATAGTTTATCCCGAGGGCGCGTTCTATTCGCAGATGACACCCGAACACGCCAAGACGGTTGCCGAAAAGCACCTCGTCAAGGGCGGCGAAATAGTTAAGGAGCTTTTATACGCGCCCACCGTTCACGCGGACGGCAGCGTTATTCCCTTTGCGGAAATACCCTTCTATAAGCACCAGATGCGTATCGCGCTTCGCAACTGCGGCGTTATCGCGGCGGAGGATATAGACGAGGCGCTTGCCGCAGGCGACTACCAGGCACTCAAAAAAGTGCTGTTTGAAATGACGCCCGACCAGGTTATCGAAACGGTGCTGGCTTCGGGACTTCGCGGACGCGGCGGCGCAGGCTTCCCCACGGGGCGCAAGTGGGCGTTCACCAAGGCTTCGGTAAGCGACGTCAAATACGTCTGCTGTAACGCCGACGAGGGCGACCCCGGCGCGTTCATGGACAGGTCGGTTCTTGAAGGCGACCCCCACACCGTGCTGGAGGCAATGACCATAGCGGGCTTTGCGATAGGCGCGCACCAGGGCTACATATACGTCCGCGCGGAATATCCCATTGCGGTTGAAAGACTTAACATAGCAATTGCGCAGGCGCGTGAGGCGGGCTTGCTCGGCAAGAATATTTTGGGCAGCGGCTTCGATTTCGATATCGATATCCGTCTCGGCGCGGGCGCGTTCGTCTGCGGCGAGGAAACGGCGCTTATGCGCAGTATCGAAGGCGGCAGAGGCGAACCCCGTCCCCGTCCTCCTTTCCCCGCAGTCAAGGGTCTTTTCGATAAACCCACGCTGTTGAACAACGTAGAAACGTGGGCAAACGTAGCGCCCATCATCTTAAACGGCGCGGAATGGTTCGCCAATATCGGCACGGAAAAGAGCAAGGGTACGAAGGTGTTCGCGCTCGGCGGCAAGATACATAACGTAGGTCTTGTGGAAGTGCCTATGGGAACCAAGCTTTCCACCATTATCAACGACATAGGCGGGGGTATACCCAACGGAAAAGCGTTCAAGGCGGCTCAGACGGGCGGTCCTTCGGGCGGCTGTATTCCCGCAAAATATATCGACATTCAGATGGACTTTGATAACCTCGTTGCAATCGGCTCTATGATGGGCTCGGGCGGACTTATCGTAATGGAC
>CAMWWA010000108.1 GCA_947177825.1 uncultured Clostridia bacterium | reverse complement strand
CTCCCATACCGCCTATGGATTCGGTTACCCAGGTGGGGTCGCACGAGAACAATTCGTTATAGTCCTTTATGCGCATAAACTTTACTATGCGCAGCTTCATTACGAAATGGTCGATAAGCTCCTGCGCCTCGCGCTCGGTCAGAGTGCCGTTTTCGAGGTCGCGCTCGATATAGATATCGAGGAAGGTCGAGTTTCTGCCTATGGACATTGCCGCGCCGTTCTGGTCCTTGACGGCGGCGAGATAGCCGAAATACAGCCACTGAATGGCTTCCTGCGCGTTTTTGGCGGGCTGCGAAATATCCATGCCGTAGAGAGCCGCCATTTCCTTTAACGCGGTAAGCGCCTTAATCTGTTCGGAAAGCTCCTCTCTGTCGCGCACCTTGTCGGGCGTCATATCGCCGTCCATAAGGTCCTTGTCGCGCTTCTTGTGCTCTATAAGATAGTCCACGCCGTACAGCGCAACCCTGCGGTAGTCGCCGACTATTCTGCCCCTGCCGTAAGTATCGGGCAGACCGGTGAGAATGTGCGCGGTGCGTGCGCGGCGCATTTCGGGCGTATACGCGTCGTAAACGCCGTCGTTGTGCGTCTTGCGGTAGTGCGTGAAGATATATTTAATCTGAGGGTCCAGCTCGTAGCCGTACATATTGAGAGCCTGCTCGCTCATCTTTATGCCGCCGAAGGGCTGCAAAGAGCGCTTGAAGGGCTCGTCCGTCTGCAAACCGACGATTTTTTCAAGCTGCTTGTCGATATAGCCCGCAGGGTGGCTGGTGAGCGTGGAAACGACTTTGGTGTCTGCTTTGAGCACGCCGCCCGCTTCCCTCTCCTTTGCGGAAAGGTCCAGGACCTCCTGCCAGAGCTTTTTGGTCGCTTCGGTTGCGCCCTCAAGGAAAGCGCCGTCGCCTTCGTACGGCTTATAGTTGTGCTGGATAAAGTCCCTAACGTTGACCTCGTCGTCGCTCCATTTACCCGCGGTAAATCCTTCCCACTGCTTATACTTCATGTCGTTCTCCTTATGTAAGTTTGGCTTCCACCCACAACTCTAAAATTTCGAGCGGCTGGTAGCCAGAGCATTTTGCAATAATTTTGCCGTCCTCGGCAATGACTATCGACGGTATGCGGTCGATTGAAAATTTCTGCACCGCTTCGGGACAGTCGTCCACGCTTATCTTTACGAATTTAAGATTGAAATTTTTTGCAACCGCCGCGCAGTTGGGCAGAACGGCAAGGCATGCGTCGCACGCTTCGCCCGTAATTTCAATAAGACATTTTCCGCTTAAATCGTAATTCATTTAATAACTCCGAGTATGCGCTTTGCGTTTTTTACCCGTTCGGCGTCGGGCGGCTGCACGCCCTTTAACGGATAGTCCACGCCGAGATTTTTATACTTGACTTCGCCCATATTGTGATAGGGCAGAACTTCCACTTTGCGGACGTTTTTAAGACCGCTTATATACTCCGCCAGCGCGGTGAGATATTTGTCGTCGTCGGTTATACCCGGCACCAGAACATGGCGTATCCACACTGGCTTGCCGATTTCCGAAAGGTATTCGGCGAAAGCAAGCACGTTTTTGTTGCCGTGCCCCGTAAGCTTTTCGTGCTCCGTACAGTCGATATGCTTTATATCAAGCAACACTAAGTCGGTGACTTCCAGAAGTCCGTCCAGCTTGTGCTTGTCCTCGGGATTGAAAACTATTCCCGAGGTGTCGAGCGCGGTGTGTATGCCCGAATTCTTTAATATGGTGAAGAGCTCGCGCACGAATTCCGCCTGCAAAAGCGGCTCGCCGCCCGAAACGGTGACTCCGCCGCCTCCCGTAAAGTAACTTTTGTACTTTTTTACGTTTGCCGCGACTTCCTCCGGCGTGTACTCCTTTCCGCCCCTCTGCCAGGTGTCAGGGTTGTGACAGTACAGACAGCGCATGGGACAACCCTGCATAAACACGACGAAGCGTATACCCGGTCCGTCCACGGTACCGAACGATTCAAAGGAATGAATATACCCGACCACAGCTAAACCTCCGTAAAAAAAACAGGGCAATCTACTCGCTTACAAGTAAATTTGCCCAGACGAACGGCGGAAACAGGTCCCTGCGCCGCTCCACTGCGGTATTCCGCAAAAATTTTCGTCAGTTACGGCGCGCCTTATATTCAATCGGATTATAACATACAGCCGCACCGTTGTCAACACATATTTACAAAATATTGAACGGTTACGAGAATTAAATACAATATATAGTGTTTATATAAACGAGTATATCAGTCCGACGAGCACTCCCGAGAACACGCCGAAAACTATTATAGGTCCCGCAACGGTGAACATTTTTGCCGCCATACCGTAAATCCAGCCCTCGGTTTTGAACTCGATTGCAGGTGACGCGACGGAGTTTGCAAAGCCCGTTATAGGCACAATCGAGCCCGCGCCCGCGTGTCTGCCTATCCTGTCGTACACGCCGAAGCCCGTTAAAAGACAGCTTAAAAATATGAGTATTGCCGAAACGGTGCCCGCGAGAACGTCGCCCGAGAGCCCCGCGTATTCCAGCATATAGCGCAAAAACTGACCTATGCAGCAGATGAGTCCGCCCACTCCGAAAGCGGAAAGGCAGTTTTTGAAGTGCTTGGTTTTGGGCTCCTGCGTCTTTACGTACTGCAGGTAGTTGGCGTTGAAATTGTCCTTATGCTTTCCTGTCATTTCTGACTCCACTCTCCTTTATTCCCTTATAAAAAGTTTCCCTTTCGTCGCGGCGCGTCAAGTCGTATTCCTTTCTCATTGGTTAAACATTCTCCCGTTAAAATAGCTTGTAAATTTTTCGGGCATAACGCGCGTTGCAAAGCGCGTTGCCGAATTCTTTGCGCCGCACGTCTTTACTATGGGCGGCTTGGGGGAAACGAGAATTTTATAGATGTCCTCCGCCACGCGCGAGGGCTTCATACCGCCCTGCTCCATATTGGCAAGCGCGGCAACCGCCCTGTTGAGCGACTTGGCGTAGGTGCCGTTTTCCTCCTCGGGATAGATTTTGCGCTTGAACGAAAAGTTTGTTGCCGTGCCGCCGGGCAATACCGCCGTGACCGATATGCCGTAGACGTTGAGTTCGTTGTTCGCCTCCCACGCAAGCATTTCCAGCGCCGCCTTGGACGACGAATAAAAGCTGTCGAACACGACGGGCACGTCGCCGCCGAGCGAGCCGATAAGCACTATCTTGCCACCCTTCTTTTTCATAAAGGGTATGCACGTCTGCATTGCTTTCAGCGCGCCGAAATAGTTGACCTCGAAAAGGTATTTGTAGTCGGTCTCCTTTACGTACTCGATGGGCGCCGCCATTGAAAAACCGGCACAGTACACAAGCGCGTTGAGCCCGTACCTGTCCGCCGTTGCGACTATTGCGTCGTAAGCCTCGCTGCCGCGCGCGACGTCGGCGCAGATATTGTGCACCTTTGCATTGTTGCAAGGCGTTCGGGAAATGTTGGTGACTTCCCAGCCGCGGTTGACAAGGCGCACGCAGGTTTCGTAGCCGATGCCCGAACTGCCGCCTACCACCACCACGGAGGGACGCGCCGTTTTACTTTTAGCCGAATTCTTTTCCATACGACTATTTTGCGAAATGTAGTAAACTTTTATACGGCGCGGCTGAAAAAGAAAAAGCCCCGCGGCGTCGGCGCCGCGGGGCTTTAGTTATTTAATCTTTCTTTTCCGGTTCTTCGCCGAAGTCCATATCGACGGGGTCGGCAGGCTTGTAGAAGCCGCCAACGTCGAATATTCTGCCGTCGTCCACGGGCATGGGAGCCACGTAGTTGCGCACGATAGTCCTGCCGCCGGGCGCCGCCGCACGGTCTGCGTTGGGCGCAGGCTGCGCGGTCTTTTTGGTGGTGTCTATCTTGGTGGTAGTCACCGTAGTCATAACCGCGTCGGGCGGATAAACGGCGTTTGCCGTCGTCGTAGACGAGCTTCCGTCAGTCAGCTGTGCGGGCTGTGCGGGAGGCGCCGTAACCACGGGCTGCGCAGCCGAAGCAAACACGTTTTTAAGCGCACGCGTCATAATTTCGGTCATTGCGTCCATGTTAAGACCGGAGAACTGTTCGCCGCGTATTGCGTTTACGTCACTGCGCAAAACAGCATTCTGTTCGGCTTTCATTGCCGCCTGCTCGGCGCGCATAACTTCCGCCCTGAGCGCAGCGGATTCCTTTGCCGCCGCCTCTGCCTTCATTGCCGATATTTCGGCTTTTAGCTCGGCTATTTCGTTGGACGAAGCGCCGCCGCCCGAAGCCATAGGCTGTTGCTGGGGTGCATACTGGGGCTGCTGCTGAGGCATTTGCATCATCTGCGGCATCATTTGCGGCATCATCATCTGAGGCATTTGCGCCTGCTGCTGGGAAAGCCTTGCCATACGCTCCTCGCGTTCCAGCTTGCGCTCTTCCCTCTCGCGCTCCTCTTTTTCCAGCCTGCGCTGTTCTTCCAGCTCTTCCTTCTTGCGCTTTTTCTTCTTTGCGCTTGCAATTATGCAGATTAGAATTATGA
>CAMWWA010000107.1 GCA_947177825.1 uncultured Clostridia bacterium | reverse complement strand
CGAGTACAAAAAGACTCTCGATTCCAGAAGAATGGAGTATATCGCAAACGATATCGTAATCACCAAGCTCTTCGAATTCCTGTCGGCAAACAACAAGCTCGTTGCTTGAACGTGACCGTTTTTAATAGTTGAAAATATCCTGACGCGGCGGCTTTACTGATTAAACTGTTTTGCCGCCGTAAAAATAATTATCGAATAAATTTTCTTAAAAGGAGAAGCAAACAATGGCAAACGAAAAGAATGCGCTCGTTCCCTATATCGTGGAGCAGACCTCGCGCGGAGAGCGTTCGTACGACATCTATTCCAGACTTCTGGAGGACAGAATTATATTCTTGAGCGGCGAGATTGACGACGCGGTTGCAAACACGGTCGTTGCCCAGCTCATCTACCTGGAGGCAAAGGACCCTTCCAAGGACATAAATCTGTATATCAACAGCCCCGGCGGCTCGGTTTCCGCAGGTCTTGCAATCTACGACACGATGAACTATATCAAGTGCGACGTTTCCACCATATGCATAGGTATGGCGGCTTCGATGGGCGCGTTCCTTCTTTCCAGCGGCGCAAAGGGCAAGAGGTTTGCTCTCCCCAACAGCGAGATTATGATTCACCAGCCCCTCGGCGGCGCGCAGGGCCAGGCAAGCGACATCAAGATTGCCGCGGAGCACATCTTAAAGACCAAGAAAAAGCTCAACTCCATACTCGCGCAGAACAGCGGCAAGCCGTTGGAGCAGATTGAGCGCGACACCGACAGAGACAACTATCTGTCCGCGGAAGAAGCACTCAATTACGGTCTTATAGATAAAGTTTTCTTCAAGAGATAATTTTCCGTAATTTAGGTCAATAATCAATATCGACAGCGCCGCTACGCAAATATTTTAGGCGGCGCTCGGGAGTATAAATGAAAAATCAGAAATTCTGTTCGTTCTGCGGCAAGCCCGAAGATTTGGTCAAAAGGCTTATTGCAGGTCAGAACGATTCGTTCATATGCGACGAATGCGTGGAAATTTGTAGGGATATGATTCGCGATACGGTGGAAGATTCCGTAGAGCCCGTGCCCCTCAAAAAGCCTTCCGAGATAAAGGACGAGCTGGACAAGTATATCGTCGGTCAGGACGAGGCGAAAAAGGTTCTCTCCGTCGCGGTGTACAACCACTATAAGCGCATAAACAACAAGCTCAATAAGGATAGCGACCTTGACGAGGTCGAAATAGAAAAGAGCAATATTCTGCTCTTAGGTCCCACGGGCTGCGGCAAAACATTGCTTGCGCGTACGCTTGCAAGAATTTTAAACGTGCCTTTCGCGGCTACGGACGCAACCACTTTGACCGAGGCGGGCTACGTCGGCGAGGACGTTGAAAATATTCTTTTAAAGCTTATCCAGAACGCCGACTATAACGTGGAAAGAGCCGAACGCGGCATAATATATATCGACGAAATAGACAAGATAGCAAGAAAGAGCGAAAACGTTTCCATCACTCGCGACGTTTCGGGCGAGGGCGTCCAGCAGGCTCTTTTGAAGATTATCGAAAGCACGGTTGCAAACGTTCCCCCTCAGGGCGGCAGAAAGCACCCCCAGCAGGAGTGCCTGAGAATAGACACGACCAACATTTTGTTCATTTGCGGCGGCGCGTTCGTCGGGCTGGATAAAATAGTGCAGGCGCGCAAGGACACGGCGTCGCTCGGTTTCGGCGGCGAGGTCAAGAATGCGGACACCGATACCTACAAGGCGTTGGAGGACGTAAAGCCTCAGGATTTGACCAAGTTCGGTCTGATTCCCGAATTCGTCGGGCGCGTGCCTATCGTGGTTGCGCTTCACCCTCTGGACGAAACGGCGCTTGTAAATATTTTAACCGAGCCGCGCAACGCGATAATCAAGCAGTACCAGAAGCTTATGGCTCTCGACGGCGTAAAGCTGACCGTGGAGGACGAAGCGGTAAGGGAAATCGCGCGCACCGCAATCAATTTAAAGACGGGCGCAAGGGGACTTAGAACCATTATCGAAGGCTTTATGACCTCGGTAATGTACAAAGTGCCGTCGGAAAAGAACGTCGAGGAAGTAATAGTCACGCAAAAGTGCATTACGGACAGGGCGGAACCCCGCATAGTTTATAAGAAAAGCGCTTAACTTTCAAGGCAGGGGAAGTAAATTTACTTCCCCGCTTTTTGCAAGAGGAGAAATTATGGCGGAAGAAGAAAATAAATTTTATCCCGTGGTAGCGCTGCGCGGCAGAGTTGCTTTACCTTACGTCACGATGTCGTTCGACGTGGGGCGCCTTGCCACGCTTGCGGCGCTTAAATGCGCGCTTGACAAGGGCAAAGTATTCATAGCCGTCACGCAGAAGGACGATAAAAAGGAAGAGGTCGGCGGAAGCGACGTCTACAATATAGGCACGCTCTTTTCGATTTCGCGCGTGACCAATCTGCCTGCAAACCGCGTGCGCGTTACGGGCAAGGGACTGTACCGCGTTAAGGTCAAAAAGATAACCGCCGAGGATAATTATCTGCACGCGGCGTGCGAAAAACTGCCCGTTTCAATGAAGGAGCCCGAGCTTGAGGAGGCGTATTTCCGCAGTGCGCGGTACGCTATGAACGAAATTCTGGAAAGCCCTTCAAACCGCCTTATCGGCGAGGACGTCGTCAACGTTTTAAAAAACGGCGAGGACAAGGAGGAGTTCGTATATACCGCCGCAAGCACCATAAAAATTTCGGCGGACAAGAAGCAGAAGCTGCTGGAAGCGGACAAGCTCAGCGAAAAATTCGATATTTTGTACCGCTGTCTGAACGACGAGCTGGAAATTTCCAAGCTTGAAAAAAAGATTTCTGCAACGGTTAAACGCAACATAGAAAAGGGGCAAAAGGACTTTTATTTAAGGGAACAGCTCAAAGCCATTCACACGGAGCTCGGCGACGACGAAAACGAAAAGCTGGAACTCGAGGACGCGATAAGGGCGAAGAATATGCCCGAAGAGGTGGAAAACAAGGCGCTTAAAGAGCTGTCGCGTATGTCGCGTATGCCCACGTCCTCGCCCGACTATAACGTTCTGCGCAACTATATAGACTGGCTTCTTGATTTGGAATGGAGCAAGACTACTACGGATACCGAAAAGCTTTCGGACGCGGTTGCGGTGCTCAACGCCGACCACTACGGTCTGGAAAAAATCAAGGAAAGAATAACCGAATACCTTGCGGTATTAAAGCTTACGGACGGAATGAACGCGCCCATACTGTGCCTTGTCGGTCCTCCCGGCGTGGGCAAAACCTCGGTTGCAACCTCGGTTGCGCGTGCGCTCAACAGAAATTTCGTGCGTATGAGCTTAGGCGGTGTGCGCGACGAGGCGGAAATACGCGGTCACAGAAAGACTTACGTCGGCGCAATGCCCGGCAGAATAATATCGGCAATCAAGAACGCAGGCTCCATAAACCCCGTGTTCCTGCTTGACGAAATAGATAAACTCTCGTCCGACAGTATTCACGGAGACCCTTCCAGCGCATTGCTGGAAGTACTCGACCCTGCGCAGAACTCGACCTTCCGCGACAGATATCTGGAAGTGCCTTACGACCTTTCCAAGGTGCTGTTCATAACGACGGCAAACGACCTTTCGACCATACCCGCGCCTCTTCTTGACAGAATGGAAATTATCGAGCTTTCGGGCTACACCCAGGAGGAAAAGAGGGAGATTGCAAAGCGCTATCTTATCCCCAAAAAGCGCGAAGCCAACGGACTTAAAGAGGACGAGATAAAGTTTACGGACGGCGCGATTGACGCGGTTGCCGACGGTTATACGCGCGAAGCGGGCGTAAGAACGCTTGAAAGACAGATAGACGCGGTGTGCCGCAAGGTTGCCGTAAAGAAAGCCAACGGCGAAGAGTGCGGCGGCGAAATTACCGCGGAAAAGATTGAAGAATACCTGGGCGCGCCCCGTTTTAACCGCGGCGACGAAATGCCAAAAAACAACCTGGTGGGCGCCGCAACCGGTCTTGCCTGGACGGCGGTGGGCGGCACTACGCTGACAATAGAGGTGTCCGCAATGCAGGGCAAGGGCGACGTTACCCTGACTGGCAAGTTGGGCGACGTCATGAAGGAGAGCGCGCGGGCCGCGATAAGCTATATCCGCTCCAACGCGGAAAATTTCGGGCTGAGCGACGAGCAGTTCAATTCAACCGACATTCACGTTCACGTGCCCGAGGGCGCAACCCCTAAGGACGGACCGAGCGCGGGCATAACCATGGCTACGGCGATTTTGTCCGCCTTTACCAAAAAACCCGTGCGCCGCGATATTGCAATGACGGGTGAAATCACCTTGCGCGGCAGGGTTCTGCCCATTGGCGGCTTAAAGGAAAAATCGCTTGCCGCATACCGCATAGGCGTGCGCGACGTCATTATTCCACAGGACAACGTAAAGGATTTGGAGGACGTTCCGCAGGTGGTTAAGGACAACGTTCACTTCATCCCCGTCGACAGTGTCGGCGAAGTATTCAAAAACGCCATAATCGGTATTTAATTATGCAAGTTTACACTAACGCAAAATTCAT
>CAMWWA010000106.1 GCA_947177825.1 uncultured Clostridia bacterium | reverse complement strand
AACGGTCAGCTTGCCTGCCTTGATTGCCGTAGTTTCTCCGTCGGCATACTGCCAGCTTGCCGTACCTGCATACGTTAAATAATCTATGTTCGAGAAGTCAAGCTCGAACTTATATTCAGTAGCCTGCTTGGAAACGCTGTCGTATTCATACTTTAAACCGTCCGAAGGAATTGCCTCGGCAGGTTCGCCGTCCGCCTCCTTCTTCACCGTGTTATAAAGTATGCCTATGTCGTCGATGCTCGCTTCGCCTGCAGTAACCGTTAAAGCCTGCGCCGCGCTGGTGCCCAGCTTATAGTTCTTGTTTACCGCGTTAGCCGCTTCGGGTGCAAGCTCGAAAGCAAGCGAGTATGTGCCAGCACTGAATTTGTTTCCTACACCTTTAAGCGTGGTTACGTCAAGGCTGAAGTTGCCTATAGTATCGCCGCTGCTACTGCCCACAAGCACTTTCGAACCGGTCGAATTGCCGTCCGAGAATGTGTAGTACAATACAAGTACAGGCTCTTCCGCAGAACCGCCCGTCGGGGTTTCACCTCCGCCGTTCGTATCGTAGTCTGCGGTAACGTCGCCCGTCGTGCTCGTCTTCAAGTTAAAATTGGAATTATTCGTAAGAGGCGACTTGAATTTGATTACAAGCTCCTTCTTTTCAACCGTGAAGGTCTTTGCCTTTTCACTACTTGAAATAGCCGTAGCCCAGGTGTAGTTGTTGCTGTCTACAAGCGCGAAAGTTACCTTATAGTCCTCAGCGTTTGTAGCAGTAAACTTCTTGCTTGCTGCGTCGTACTTGACTACGAAATATCCGTCCGCACTCTCGTACTCCGTGCCTGCCGCATTTGCCGTAAGCGCAACGGAGCCTGCCTTGATATTGTCCACCTTCACAATAGCGGTATCATAGCTCGCACTCGTAAGTACGAAGTCCTGCTCGTTTGCGTTATAAGTCAGCTTTTCGCTGTTGAACGTGGGCAGATTTACTTCAGCTTTATCTACCGTATACGAAAAAGCTGCCTGCGCGCATTTAAGCTCATAGTTGCTGGTTTTAGAGTTCTTGTCGTTAATTTCCGCCTTGTACGAACCTGCAAGTCTGGGCGGAGTAGTAGTCTTTGTATAAGTGGTCGTTCCGTCGTTCGCCGTGCCGCTGTAAACTATTTCATAGTCGGGGAAACGGTTTGCAGGCGTACCCGTGGGAATACTTTCGGTAGATACGGTTGTCTTAATGTCTACCTTATACGTTTTGGTTGTATCCGTTGTGTAGACCACCGAAGTGCCGCTCTTTTCAACCGAGCCTCCGCCCGAAGTATCGTATATACTGTAGCTTACGTTTATCTTTTTGGGGGCTATCGTATATTCAACTACGCGGTAGCGCTGCAACGCCTTCTGCGCGTCGGTAGCCGTGTCGTAGTCAAGCGTATCGTCCGCCCATTTAAGGAAATCACTTTTTAGTTTAAGAGTTACTTTATACTTGCCGGCATTTATCAGAGTCGTTGAAATTGCAGGGTCAACCGTCAGGGTTGAAGTTATTCCGTCGTCCACGCTGCCTCCGCTGATTTGCGGCGTGCCGAAAGAGGAAGTCGTATCTTCGCGCGCAATATGCTCGTATGTAACTTCCATTAAATCAGTGCTGGAATAAATTTCGTCCCTGTACCAGTCGGGCGCAAGATAACTTAAAGTATGCTGCGTGCCGTTGTACGTTACGGGTTGCGAAGTGCCGTCGTACGCGTAAGTCGTAGTTATATTGCCGGGTGCTTCCAGCTCTATTTGCGATAAATCCAGGTGAATAGCGGGACGAACGGCGAATGCATTCGCATAATGACCGGTCGCATTTACACCGGTTCCATCCGCTTTTATATAATAACCTTTGCCCGCATTACCGTCAACTCCCGTTCTAAGCCAAGTATAATTGTATACGCCTTTACCTGTCCCCGAAGTTTTAACCGAAGAAGCCTGGGAACCTATATCTGTCTTCTTCTGCTCCGTAGAAGTCTCCCATATTCCGCTGGTACCGTTAGTCGAACCAAGCTCGGTTATGCTGGGAAGCCAAACTTTGTCGTTCTTCCACTGCCCGTACAAATCTATACTCGAACCGTTACCTGCCGTATAAGTTTTACCTTCGAAGCTGTAAGTGATACCGCCCTGCGTATTATACGATTCATTGTTTAAATTTTTATAATTTGAGCCGTTAGCTACGACGTGGGTTACGGAGTTTTGCTGGGTTGCCTGCCACTCCACGTCGACGGGAGCAACCAGTAAACTTGCAATATCGCCTCTCGTAAATTCGTAATATTTATTGGTTGTATCGCTAACAGCAAAGCTTGTCGCATCCGTAATGGACGGCTGTGACGACTTTGAAACGTGCGAGCCTATCGAAGACGTACCGGGAGTATACGCAGAGCTGTAATAACCGCCGTTGTTCAGCGTTACCGCCCTCATATAGCTTGAACCGTACATTCCTGCTGGAGTAGTCCAAGTAGATGTAGCACTATTACTTGAATCGTTATACCATCCGTCCGTAAACGGAGAAATATCCTGTGTGGTAGAAAAATCGGTATTATACGTATATTGAGAAGTATTGATACCCGAGTGCCAAAGCGTAAGAATCGGCTTACCCGTTGCAGTGCCGTCCGTCGTGGAAAGGTAAACGGGCGTCCAAATAATTCCGCCGAATTTCACCGTTACGTCGCTTCCGCCGTTTGCCGACCTAAAATCGGCAGCGCTCATTGCGCCGCTTCTAGCCGCCGACACCAAGTCGCTCAGTTTTTTGCCGGTGCCCAGCGTTTTTTCCGCCAGCTTATCCAAAACGTTGATATCGTAAGTTTTGGAAACCGAATTGAACAGGTCGGTTGTAGTAATAAGTTTGCTTGTCGCCACGTCATTCGAACCCGATACGACAAACGCTTCTGCACTTGTCTTACTATTTAAAAATGAAAAAACTGTGCCAAGACAGAGTCCTGCACAGAATATGGGCGTGAGTATATAAAGCAATGCTTTCTTTAAAGCTTGCTTACGACTTAAAAGTGCTTGCCCCCCCCCAGTGGTCATTTTGAACAGTTTCATATAAGTGTCCTCACATAAAATCTATTTTTGGTGTATGAATTATATCACATTGTTTATATAATTACAATACTTTTTTACAAAATTTTTCAAAATAGTGCTAAATTTTACATAAAACACAATATGTTGTGGTATATGTTGTGGTTTGAAAGCAAAAAAAGCCCCGCGCAACCTGCGCGGGGCTTCTTAATTATTCGGTTTTGTCATCCGAGCCCAAATCGGTTACGGGGTCGGCAGGCGTGTAGAAGCCGCCAACGTCAAATACTCTTCCGTCGTCTACAGGCATGGGCGCCACCAGGTTGCGCACCACCGTTCTTGCCGCGGGGGCGGGTGCCGCCGCTCTTTCGGCGTTCTGCACCTTTTTGGTAGTGTCTATCTTGGTGGTAGTCACCGTAGTCATTACCGCGTCGGGAGGGCAAACGGGCGCTGCCTCCTCCGCCCTGTGTTCGGCAGGTGAATGCGCCGCCTTTTCGTCCGCAAGCGCGTTTCTGACTTCCGTTCTTATTATCTCGGTCAGCTTATCCATAGAGCCGCCGCCCATAAGCTGAGCCATAAAGCCTGCAAACTGCATGTCCGCCTTAGCCTGCGCAATTTGCTGCTGCGCCGCCTCTTTTGCCAGCTTTTCGGCTTTAAGCTCCGCCAGCTCAGCCTGCATTTGCAGAATTTGCGCTTCGCTTACCGAGCCGCCTATCGAACCGCCGCCCATAGTGTGACCGCCGCCTTGAGGCATTCCCTGGGGCATCATCTGCGGCATCATCATCTGCTGCGACATACGCGCCATTCTTTCCTCGCGTTCCAGCTTGCGTTCTTCCTGCTCGCGCCTGCGCTCTTCCTTTTCTTCCAGCCTGCGCTGTTCCTCGCGCTCGCGCCTCTTTCTTCTGCTTCTCGCCGCGCACGCGATTATTATAATAAGGAGTATTAACAGCAACAAGCCTGCCGCACAGCCGATAACGAGAATCATGTTGTTCTTTACAAAAGTCATAGTGTTGTTGAAGAACGCTTCCGTCTTGCTCTGCGGTACGGTGTAAACGGTTTTGTCCGATATCTGCGAGCCGTTTTCAAACTCGAAGTTGTTGGCTTCCTCGCCCTCCAGGGTTGCGCTTACCCAGTAGGAATTGCCGCCCTTAAACGAGAACTCTTCCAGCGCCGCGCCGTTCTGGTCGTCGTAGTAGCTGTAAGAAACCTTCAACAGGTTTTCGTCCGCAGCCATTGCCGCAAACTGCGCGGGAAGCTTAAGCGTTACGCCCTGCTTGCCGCTCTTGTCCCACATATCTTCCGTGATGCGGAAACGGTTTATCATCCAGTTGATTTCGTACTCGCTTCCAAGCACTTCGTCGCCTTCGGCAAACGCAATCGCGAATTTTAACGTAGCCTTAAGCGTTTCGGCGCCGCCATCTTCCGCCGCCTTTACGAACTGATAGTTCGCGCCGTCGATTAGCGCAATGGTCGTGAAATAACCGCTCTTTCTGTAATCGCGTCCCGATACAATACCGTTTTCGCCTTCCGCCGCGCCTATAAGCTTCATAAGCTCAGGGTCAAAGCCGTCGAGGTAATCAATAATATTTATAATTTCGCCCGTGAACACTATTTCGAGTA
>CAMWWA010000105.1 GCA_947177825.1 uncultured Clostridia bacterium | reverse complement strand
GCTTGAAAAGGCGTGGGGCGCAAATCTGGGCATTGTCGTCACCGTTTTAATGATGATTATCAACTTCGTCACCGAATTTTTGTGGGATAAGTTCCTGGTGTTCAATGACAGGGTTATGAAGAAAATCGAAGGGTTATTTAAACGCAAAAAGAAAGACGAGTAATTTTTATTATGAAAAGAGCGGCTGCATTTTGCAACCGCTCTTTTCATAATATTTTTTAATCAACACCCGCATCAAAAAACACTGCAAATTCAGGTGCGCCCGACGACCAGTCATTCACCTTCTGAATATTATTCCACTCTTCTTCCGAGCCTTCGTAGTACAGACCTGTAAGCGAAGAACAGCCGTTAAACGAATAAGCTCCTATTTTGAGCACCGACCTGGGAATATAAATACCGGTTATCTTCGTGCGGTTTTGAAAGCTTGTTCCGTTGATTATGGTATAACCGTCGGCGATTGAAACAAGTCCCGAAATGGCGTGCGGCACATAAACGATATTTATAAAAACATTCCTGCCTTGGTAAACGATACCGCCAACGTTGCTATAAGAAACATTTTCCTCCGAAATATTTACGCTTTCAAGAGCCGTGCAGCCGTCAAAGCAGTTGTACGGCAAACTTGACAGTCTTTTACCGAAGCTTACCGTTTTAAGGCTTGTGCAATCGACACACGCCTCTGATCCTATTGAAGTCATTGCGTCGGGGAAAGTAAGGCTTTGAAGGCTTGTGCAATTAGCAAACGCCTGATAGCGTATACCGTCAAGCCCCTCGCCGAAAATTACGCTTTCGAGATTGGAACAACCGCTGAACGATTCGTATCCTATAACTCTTACGCTGTCGGGCATAGTTACTTTCGTAACCGTGGTGTTGTTTTTGAACGCATATTCCAAAATGCTGAATACAGGTAAGCCGTTCTCGGTTGCGGGAATAACAATTTCTTTGGCAGTGCAATCATCGGCAATGCCTTTAACCGCGTATTCCGTACCGGCTAATTCATAGATTAAATGAGAAGCGTGACAGACCGAACAAGCTCCGCTCACATAACTGTGTCTCGCCGTACCCTCTTCTTCTACCGTATCGGTGGCAGTTTTGCAGGTGTCGCAAACGGCTGTCTTTGTTCCGTTTTCATCGCAAGTTGCATTGTTGTCGGATTTATAATCGGTAAAAGTGTGGCTACGCATAGGATGTTGTTCATCTGCTATCGTATCGGTAGCGTTGTAGCACCACGTGCATTGTGCCGTCTTTGTCCCCGCCTGCGTACAGCTTGCATTGTTGTCGTAGAAATAATTACTGAAAGTGTGTTCAAGTTTTGTTCCGACATCGGGAACAGTGTTGAGGGAACCGCACTTGTTGCAACAAGCCGTCTTAGTTCCGTCTTGCTGACAAGTTGCGTTGTTATCAGAAAAATACATACCGTATGTATGCTGACAATTATCGTGGTCATCGTTGCCGCTTGTGATTGTTTCGCTGCAAGCGGCAAGTCCGAACGCGCAACAAAGCGCAGCCGATATTGCAAGTAGTGCAATGAGTAATTTCTTTTTCATAAAAAACCTCCAAATAAAAAAGCGTGTTCCAAAGAGAAACACGCCGCAAAACGCATCTCTCAATGTTGCAACACATTTCCCATAACCAAGGTAGAGAGTACGTATTTGCCCTTGCACTCCCTTGATTATGGATATTAAATGTGTTGCTCATTCAATATAACACGTTTTTAAGGAAAAATCAATAGATTAAACGGGAATTACGCCCGGTTTATGCTTTTTACCTTTCCTCAGCTCCTGCTCTATCTCCGCGCAGGTTTCGTTCAGCTCCTCCTCGGTCTCGCCGACCTCCACGCCGTCCAGAATGTTCTGAAGCTTGTACTCCTGGTTGAGGTACTTTATGGTCTGATAGCCGATTACCGCCGAAAGCGTGCCGTTAGCCAGTCCCTGCACCGAGCTGTCCACAAGCACCGAAATGACCGACCCCAAAAAGGGCAGTCCCTTTGCCGCGTCCCCCACGGTGCGCGCTATGCCGTTGCCTATCTTAACGCCGCCCAGCCCGTAGGCAATAAGCGCGTTGCGCACGACCGCCGCAAAAATTCTGACAAGCTTGGTATCCGACGGGCGGAAGCCGTAAAGGAAAACTATGTCCTTTATCATTTGCAGGTTGACCACCGCGACAAGCATCGTGTCAATCTTGCTGTCCTGCGACAGCGCGGAATACATTGCCGACTTCATGGAGCACTTGAAGATAACCTCCCTCGCGCTCTTTTTTACCGAGCCCGAGTACAGCGCGGTAAGCTGTTCCTTGATGACAGAGTCGTCGCGGAATTTGACGCCCGCTTCCAGCTTTTCGACTGTGGCGCTGTCGTACCAGCCCACGCCCGCAACCGTGTTGCACAGCTCAACGATTTTTTCGGCAATCTCGAAACGCATGCGCTTGTTCTTGCGCTTAGCCGCTCCCGCCGTCTTGTAGTTGACGTTGGTCTCGAAATAGTCGGTCTTGAAAATTTTTACGATAGGCACTATGTACACGACGATAAACAGAATTACCGAAACGCCCGCCGCCGCGTAGCCAGCGTATTCGTTCATCTCCCAAACGCTCTTGCTTACGGTGAAGAAGCACCACGCGAAAAATACGCCTATGAGGGCGACGATTAACCTTAAAAGGAATGCCGCGCTGCGCTTGTTCTGCCGCTTGACGTACTTCTCCTCGTATTCGTAAATGGTCATTTTGGCTTGCTCCGACGGCGCGGATTTGACCTGCTTTTTATTATCGCGCCGCGCGCTTATTGCAACGGCATTGGGCGCCACGGCCTCGGCAGCCGCCGCCTCCTTGCGTTTATTCTTTTTCATTACGTTTTCTCCTTTTATAAGTCGATTGCGAAATTATATAACGACGATTTGGTTACACCGCGGTCTTTGGCAGCCTGTTTGAGCGCCTCTTTTTTATCCAAGCCCTGCGTCATATAATGCTGGATATGTTCGCGCTCGGAAAGGGCGTTCAGGGGATTTTCGCGCTCCGCCGCACCCTCGACGACTATGACGTATTCGCCGCGCTTTTCGCCCGGCAAACCCTCTGCCAGAGTGAACGGCACCGCCTCCTCGTGAAGCTTGGTTATCTCGCGCACCGCGCACGCGCGCCTGTCGCCGAACGCCGCATACATCGAAGCGGTATGGCGGTCAACGTCCTGCGGCGCCACGTGGAAGCAAAGCGTTAAATCGCAGTCCCTATACTTTTCCAGCAAACGTTTGCGCTCGCCCTCCTTGTCGGGCAGAAAGCCGATAAAGGCGAACCTGTCCGCGGGAAGCGCCGAAAGCACCAGCGCGGAAAGAAAGGCGTTGGCGCCCGGCACCACGGTGTATTCCAGCCCCGCCTCCTTGAGCGCCGCGCACACCACGCTGCCCGGGTCGGATATGACGGGCATGCCCGCGTCCGACACTATTGCAACCGATTTGCCCGCGGAAGCGGAGGCAATAATCTTTTCCGCCGCCTCGCGCTCATTGAATTTATGGCAGGCGATAAGCGGCTTTTTGATTTCGTAGGCGTTTAAAAGCTTTAAGGTGTGGCGCGTGTCCTCGCAATAGATTTCGTCCACAGCGCGCAGCGTTTCCACCGCGCGGAAAGTTATGTCCTTTAAGTTGCCTATGGGCGTTGCGACGAAATAAATCATCCCGTTCTACCTCCGTTGCCCGGCGTGTTGACTATGTCGGGCAGTATTTCAAGAGAGGGCTTGCCGCCCTTTACCCCCTCCACCATAACGGCGTAAGGAAGCGCGCCTTCACAGCCCTTTATGAACTGCATTCTTTTGGGCTCCAGCCCGTGCGCCTTCATGGTATAAAAAACTTCCGCAAGCCTGTCCGCGCGGTTGACCATTGCCAGCCTGCCGCCGAATTTCAGCTTTTTGGAAGCGGCGGAAATTATCTCGGGCAGGGTTACGGTTATCTCCTTGCGGCAGATTGCCTTTTCGTAGGAAAGGTTTTCAAAGCCGCCGCGCTCGTACGGGGGGTTGCACAGAATAAGCGAAAACACGCCGTCGTACTCCGCGCCTATATCCTGCACCCTGCCTTCCACCACTCGGGCGGTGTTAAAGCCGTCGTATTCCGCAGTGCGCTGCGCCATATCCGCAAGCGCGGACTGCAACTCGAAAAGCGTAAGCGATTTTACGCGCGGATTGAGGCACAGAAAATGAAAGCCGACGGCGCCGCATCCCGCGCAGAAGTCGGCAACGACGTCGCCTGACTTGCCCCTAGCAAAGCGCGACAAAAGTATGCTGTCCGAAGTAAAACGGTACAGCTCCCTGTTCTGAATAATTATTTTGTCGCCGAAAAGCTCCTCGGCGCACTCACCGTTTTTTAAAACCAATTCCATATATTTGTTCGGAATATCCCGCTTTCTATGAACGAGCAAGACAAGGAGCGCGAGGAAAACCCGAAGGAGTTTACAATGAAGTAAATGACTGCCCCGTGCTCGCACGGCACGCAGTAGGGTTGCCGCAGCGCGCCCGCCCGCGTTTACGCGGTCGCACGGAGCGAAGCGTAGTACGCAGTATTGCGAAGTTCAGAGGAAGCGCAAAAGTAAAGGGCGGGGCGCATACCGCACCCCGCCCTATTGACTAGCCTTTTTCTTACTCGGGTTTGATTGCACCGGTAGGGCAACCGTCTTCGCAAGCGCCGCAGTC
>CAMWWA010000104.1 GCA_947177825.1 uncultured Clostridia bacterium | reverse complement strand
CTCCCCCCCCCCCCCCCCACCCCTTTTTTTTTTTCAAGCAGACGCCGGCAAACGAGATTCATGAGCGTCTCGTGGGCTCGGAGATCTGTCTAAGAGACAGCTCTTGGGCAGGAAGTATACGTTCTGGGGAAGTATGCCGCACTTAATCCATTTGTTTGCGCTCTCCTCGTCGCGGGGGCAATCGCTATCGCCTGCAAAGCAGGTTACCGCAATGTCCTCCACGGGTATGCCCAGGTATTCGGGCGAGGTTAAAAATTCGAACGACCAGGGAATCATCTCGTCCTTGAAATAGTCGCCGAGCGACCAGTTGCCCAGCATCTCGAAGAAGGTGCAGTGCGAGCTGTCGCCAACCTCGTCGATATCGCCCGTGCGCACGCACTTCTGCACGTCGGTAAGGCGCTTGCCCGCAGGGTGCTTTTCGCCCAGCAGGTAGGGCACCAGCGGGTGCATGCCCGCGGTCGTGAACAGTACCGTGGGGTCGTTTTCGGGAATGAGCGACGCGGATGCGATTACCGCGTGTCCCTTGCTCTTAAAGAAGTCGAGATACATTTTTCTTAAACTTTCGCTCGTCAACGTTTTCATATCTTCACCTTATTTTTTTATAATGTCGTAGCCTTCTTTGCTATCCTTTATCGTGTAACCGAGTTTATCTATTTCGGCGCGCAAACTGTCCGCCTCCGCCCAGTTCCTGTCCTTTTTCGCCTGCCAGCGCTTGGCGGCAAGCTCTTCAACTTCCGCAGGGATATCCCCCTTCGGCGCCTTGCTTTCCACTTCGGCAAGGTATTGCGCCGCGTCCTTTTTGAACAAGCCCAAAAGCGAGTACGTCTTTTTAATCTGCGCGACGTCGTCCGCGCAGCTGCCGTCGTCCGCCGCAAGCTTTGCCGCAACCTTTTTGAAAAGTGCGAACAAATCGGAAAGCGCAAGCGCGGTGTTAAAGTCGTCGTCCATACACTTATCGAACCGTTCGTCTATTTCCGCGTTGCCCCCTTTGCCCCTGCCGTACTTGCTTTCAACGGCGGATATGGTGCGGTAAAAATCCGTAAGGTGCTTTTCCGCGTCGGGGAAAAGGTTGTCGGTTATATTTATGTCGTTGCGGTAGTTGGTCTGCAACAGCGCAAACTTTATAGCTTCGTTCGTGTATTTTTTAAGCAGGTCCTCAAGCAGCAGACTGTTGCCCAGACTCTTGGACATCTTCTGTCCGTTGACCTTAATAAGCCCGTTGTGCGTCCAGTACTTTACGAAGCGCTTGCCCGTCAAACTTTCCGTTTGGGCAATCTCGTTTTCGTGGTGGGGGAATATCAAATCCCTGCCGCCTCCGTGAATGTCTATCTGTTCGCCGAACGCCTTTCTGTTCATTGCCGAGCACTCTATGTGCCAGCCCGGTCTGCCCTCGCCCCAGGGCGACTTCCAGCTGATTTCGCCCTCCTTAGCCGCCTTCCACAGTGCAAAGTCCGCGGGGCTTCTCTTCTCCTCGCCGTTCTCAACTCGCACGCCGTCCAGCATATCCTCCACCGTTCTGTTGGAAAGACAGCCGTAGCCTTTAAAGCTGGAAACGTCGAAATACACGTCGCCGTTGCTTGCCGCGTATGCGTGCCCCTTTTGAATTAAAGCCGAAATAAAGTCAATGATATTGTCGATATTTTCGGTAGCCTTCAGCCACAGCGTGGGGTCGTCAATATCCATCTCGCGCATGACCTTGTCAATCTTATCGATGGTCATTTCGGCATACTTGTCCGCAGGTATGCCCGTTTCCTTGGAGCGCGCTATAATCTTGTCGTCAACGTCGGTATAGTTGCGCGCGTACGTTACGGCGTAACCCTTCTTTTCGAGGTACTTTCTTATTATGTCGTATATTAGCGCCTGGAAGCCGTGACCAATGTGCGCCTCGCCCGAAACGGTTATGCCGCAGGCGTACATCTTCACCTTTCCCTCTTCCAGCGGTTGAAAGTCTTCCTTATTCCTCGTCAGAGTGTTGTATATCCTCATCTTCCGGCACCTCGTAGCCAATACCTAATTTCTCTTCGAGGGCGAACACCCTCTCCCTTAAAGCGCACAGCTCTTTGAGCATCGGGTCGTCCTTTTCCTGAATGAGGTCCACCCCGTCCTTGCTGCCGCCTATTCTTACCACCCTTGCAGGCACACCCACGACCGTTGCGTGAGGGGGAACGTCGCGCAGTACCACCGCGCCCGCGCCGACCTTTGCGTAGTCGCCCACGGTTATGTTGCCCAGTATTTTGGCACCTGCGGAAATTACGCAGTTTTCGCCTACCGTGGGGTGGCGCTTGCCCGACTCCTTGCCCGTACCGCCCAGCGTGCAGCCCTGATAGAGTACGGTGCCCGTGCCCACTTCCGCCGTTTCGCCTATTACCACTCCCTGACCGTGGTCGATAAATACGCCGGGGGCAATCTTTGCGGCGGGGTGAATTTCAATGCCCGTAATGCGCTTGGTGCGCTGGCTTATTATGCGCGCCAGAAGCTTGAAATGTATGCGGTAAAAAAAGTGAGCCCTTCTGTGCCGCGATAAAGCCCTGACTCCCGAATAGGTAAGCCATATCTCGAATTTATTGCGCGCGGCGGGGTCGTTTCTCTTCGCCGCCGCTATGTCCATGCGCAGTCTTTTAAAAAACACGGTGTATCTCCAAACGGCAAGTGTGCCGTTTATTATTATATGCCAAGTCAGGTCTTGGCTGACATTTTGAACACGTCTCGACTTTTTCCAATGACGAATATATGGTCGCCCTCCGCAAACACGAAATCGGGCATGGGCGACGGGTCCAGATGCTCGCCGCGCTTAATCGCGATAATGTTGATTTTATATTTCTTGCGGACGTCAAGCTCTATAATCGACTTGCCCTCCCAAGCCTTAACGATGGGCACTTCGAAAATGGCGTATCCGTCGGTAAGCGCAACGTAGTCGAAAATGTTGTTGGCGTTGTGCCTTATGGCAAGCTTGTCCGCCGTTTCGCCGTCGGCGTAAATAATTTCGTCCGCGCCTATCTTCTTTAAAAGCTCGCACTGTATGTCGTCGCGTGCACGGGCGGCAACGTACTTTGCGCCCAAATTTTTAAGCGTTATGGTGGTCAGCATGGAAGCTTCCAGATTGTCGCCGACCGTAATAAAGCAGATATCGAACGAAGGAATATCGAGCGCGCTTAAAACGTCCTCGTGAGTGTATTCCGCAATTCGCGCGTCCGAAAAACGCGTGGCAAGACGGGAAATCCTCTCCTCCTTGTTGTCGAGAATCATTACGTCGTGTCCCAGGTCCTGCATCTTTTCCGCAAGATGGCTGCCGAGTCTGCCCATACCGATTATAAGTATTGATTTTCTCATAAAATACCTTTTATCCTACTATTATCTTATCCGCCACGCGCGACAGCGAGACGGGCTTTTTCTCTCCCGAGAATATGAGTACCAGCGTAAATCCGCCCACTCTTCCGAAATACATTAAAAGTATCAAAAGCACCTTGCTTACGGCGTGCAGCCCCGCGGTTATGCCCTGCGAAAGCCCTACCGTGCCTACAGCCGAAACGACTTCGAACGCAACGCTGTCAAGGGATATTCCGGCGCCTATGCCCGCGCCCTCGATTGCGCAGATAATCATAGTGCTGATTACCGACACAAGAATGTAAAGACAGACTATCGCGCCCGCCTGGTGGCTTGCGTCGTTTTCGAAACGGCGGTTATAAAGGTGCACTTCGTTTTCCCTTCTTGCCGTAGCCCAGGTTGCAAGCACGAACACCGCAAGCGTGGTCGTCTTTAAGCCGCCAGCGGTTGAGCCGGGGGAACCGCCTATAAGCATAAGCGCCATAGTCAGCGCGTTGCCCGCGCCCGACATACTGCCGTAATCTACCGCGGCAAAGCCCGCCGTTCGCGGCGTAACCGCCATAAACAGGGCGGACATAACTTTCGTGCCCGCGCCGCAGTTGCCGATTGTTGCGGGGTTGTTCCACTCGAACGCCATAAACAGCGCCCAGCCGAGCACTATCAAAACGCCCGTCACGGACAAAACCACTTTGGAGTGGAAAGAATATTTCTTTACGTATATGCCGTGGTGCACCACGTCGCCCCACACGAAGAAGCCTATGCCGCCTATTATTATCAGCAGCGAAATTGTCAGAATGACGTGCGGATAATTCATAAACTGCACAAGCGAGTAATAGCCTTGCTTTTTATCGGTAAGGGTAAAGCCCGCGTTGCAGAACGCCGAAACCGACGTGAATATAGCCTGCCATATACCTTCGCCCCAGCCGTATACGGGCACGAACGCAAAACTCAGAATAAAAGCTCCCGCAAACTCGAATATAAGCGTGCCCAACAGAATAATCTTAACAAGGCCCTTTATGCTTGCCAAATCCACGCTGCCCGCCGACTGCATAACCAGCTTCCTCTGCGAAAGGCTGGTGTGCTTTTTTACGTACAGCATAAACAGCGACATAATGGTTATGAACCCGAGACCGCCTATCTGAATGAGCAGTAAAATGACGACCTGCCCGTAGTACGACCAATAGGACGCCGTGTCCGCCACCGCCAGTCCCGTCACGCAGGAAGCGCTGGTTGCGGTGAACAGCGAGGTCAGAAAATCTATATGACCGCTCTTGGTTGCAAACGGCAGACAGAGAAGCGAAGTTCCCACGCATATCAGCAGAAAAAAGCTGAGCGCAACGAGAGCCGCCGCAGGCAGTTTAAACTTACGTAGTTTTAGCATAATCACAGTTATTATATAACTTTGCGCCGCAAAAATCAACTTATAATATATTATGAG
>CAMWWA010000103.1 GCA_947177825.1 uncultured Clostridia bacterium | reverse complement strand
AAGGACGAGGCTTGCACCGAAGAGGGTGCGGCGGCGGATTTGGCTTACGAAACGCAGTATTTTGTAAAGGCGGAATTAATCGACACGGACAACTTCGAGCTTGATACAAGCGCGGCGGCTTATACGGTTAAATCGTTTACTTATACCACGCCTGCCAAGGAGCTTACCCTTTGGGATAAAATCGTTAAGTTTGTTGTGACCAATTGGCTGTGGCTGGTTATCGCCGTTGCGGCGTTGATACTTCTGATAATCATAATTGCGTGCGCGGCGCGTGCGGCTAAGAAAAAGCGCGAACGTGAAGAGCGCAGGCTTGCCGAGGAAAGAGCGGAGCGCGAGCGCAGGGAAGAGCGCGAAGAACAGCGCCGTCGCGAGGACCGCGAGGAGCGTATGGCGGCTCGTATGGCTATGCCTCAGATGATGCCCCAGCAGATGCCTATGCAGCAGGCAATGCCCCAGGCGGCTCAGCCTATGGCAACGGGCGGTGCAGCTGCGGACAGTGCGCAGATGACCAGAATCGAAAACGAGCTTGCGGCTATTCGTGCGGAGCAAAGCGCGGCAAAAGAGATTGCAAGCGTTAAATCCGACGCGGCACAGCAGGTTTATGCGGCAAAACTCGAAGCAGAGGTTGCCAAGCTGCGCGCCGACATGCACAGCACGATAAATCCTGCAACTGGTGCTATGCCTAACGGTATTACTTTCGAAGCGTTGACCGAGGTTATAACTGCGGCGCTTAAAAATGCGTTCGGCGGTGAAAAACCGCAGGCGGCTGCGGCGGAAAGTAATGCGGCGCCCGTAACGGCTCAGGTTCCTCCCGATGCGGTTATGACGACGGTTACGACAACCAAAATAGATACGACCAAAAAGCAGGCGCAGAGTACGGCGGCTCAGTCCGCTCCCGCAGGCAGAACGGTGGTGCGCAATTTCGTGGCGCCCATGCCCGTGGACGACGGAAGGGTGTTCGACGTGGGCGGCTTCTATAAGCCTGCCGACCCCGTGACCGACGATATTGACAATCTGCTCGGCGATGATAATAAGTAAGGCGTAATACAATTAAAAGCCCCCGAAATTTCGGGGGCTTTTAAATTTAATAAATATCTTGAAAAAGTATTTACACGCGCGTTATTTATGGTATAATAAATCTATTATAATTTGAAACCAATAAAAAACGGCTTATCTTTTCGATAAACCGTTGGAATGGAGCTGCTAACCGGATTTGAACCGGTGACCTCGTCCTTACCAAGGACGTGCTCTACCTGCTGAGCCATAGCAGCATTTGCAACAAAAAATACTTACTTGAATATTATATTTTAATTATTGATTAATGTCAATTCATTTTTAAGCAATAAATCAATTTTTTAAGGGATAAAATGCACGAAAACAATATAGAAAAAATAGCGGTTCGGACGGCAATCGTTACGATAATAATGAATACGCTTTTGACGGCGTTCAAATTCCTTGCGGGCTTTCTTGGACATTCGCTTGCAATGGTTTCGGATGCGATTCATTCCGCTTCCGACGTGTTGTCAACGGTTATCGTAATTATCGGTATAAAGATTTCGGCAAAGGCGGCGGATAAGGACCACGAGTTCGGACACGAAAGGTATGAGTGCGTTGCTGCTATTCTGCTTGCCGTGCTGCTGTTTGCCACCGGTGCGGGTATCGGCTACAGCGGCATAACAAATATAATTGACGGTTCCTATAAGACGGCGGAGTTGCCCGATTATCTTGCTATGTCGGCGGCAATTGCTTCGATTGTGATTAAGGAGGCGATGTTCTGGTACACTTGGGCGGCGGCTAAAAAGACCAATTCGGGAGCTTTAAAAGCCGACGCATGGCATCACCGTTCGGACGCGCTTTCGTCTGTCGGCAGTTTAATCGGTATTGTCGGCGCAATGTGCGGCGTGCCCGTGCTGGACAGCATTGCCGCAATCGTTATTTGCCTTTTGATTTTAAAGGCGGCGATAAGCATTTTTATTGACGCCATAAACAAAATGACGGATAAGGCGTGCGATGCAAAGACTGAAACTGCGATAAGGGATTTTATAACTTCCTGTGAAGGTGTGAAGAACGTTGATAGCCTTATGACAAGGCTTTTCGGCAACAGGATTTACGTCGTTGCAGAAATCGCGTGTGACGAGAATTTGCTTTTAAGCGCGGCGCACGACATTGCGGAAAGAGTTCACGACGGCGTTGAGGAAAATTTTCCGTTGGTAAAACACGTTACGGTGCACGTCAATCCTTACGTGGAGGCAAGTGAAAACGCAACCGACGAGGTGCCAAAGGAAGAGGAGCGAAAAGAGAATCAAGAGGAAACGGAAACTGACAATGCATAATAAAGGCGGACTTTTCAGGTCCGCCTTTAATTTTGGTGATTATTTTTTGTTTTTTTCTTGAAGTAAGGCTTGCGCTTTAGTTGTCTGCTCAATAAACTTTTGCGCCGCTTCTTTATCGTTTTTGTGCTTTTTTAATACCGGCATCTGCTTAAAGAATCTTGTCCGTTCGAATTGCAGTGATTCTGGGGACATTTCGGCAATATCGACGAGGGTGGAACGGTTTACGACGAATAATTTAAGTTCTTCGCTGAGTCCCGAATAGACTTTTTCCAGCTTTTCGTTCGCCCATTTAACGTATTGAGGATAGGTAAGATAGCGCGATAAATCGTAAACGCGCGGAAGCACGGAGTTCAATTCCGCCCAGAGCTCGTCGTCGGTCTTTGAATCTGGAAATAATAAAACATATACTTCTTGCAAAATGTTAGCTATGCGTGGGGTAAATTCACAATTTCGAATTACATTATTTACAGCTTGAAATACAATATTTTTATCAAAATTTTTTAAAGACTCATACCAAAAATCAAATAAAGCTTTATTTTCATTATCATCTTCATAAGAATAAGCGTTATCATAATTTACTCGGATTAGAGTAAGTAAGACAGGTATATCCTCTTTTTTTAAATTAGTCACTTTCGTTGTCCTCGTTTTTATATGAATTAAATATTCTTCTGTAGCTTTCATTTACGTTAGCTCGATGCGCTGCTTTAAAATCAATTCTTTTATTCAATGCTTTTTCGTTTGCTGGAATATTTTCCACGGTATAAACTCCGTTGTTCTTCCAGGTGGAGAGCAGGTAGTTCATTGCCGCAACGGGATTGTTTTTACCTGCGGAAAGCTCCGCGGCTTTAATAATCATTGCTTCGTTAAAGCCCCAGTCGCGCCAGCGGCTCAAAGCCTGTCTGTCGTATGGAATAATCATTCTAGTAAGTCCGCAGGCGTTAAGGATAGATTTAATAAATTTATCGTCTTCGGCAAGCTGCTCCAGCAAGTGATTTATGCTGTTATCGTCTACGAAAGCGTCGCGGTAGAGGTTAATGATAAAATCGTTCATAGCGTCAAAGGAGTTTCTTCCGCTTAAAAAACAGTAGTTTGCAATTTTTTTCAGAGCTTCGCCGCTGAAACCGTAGCCGCTCCACACGTTGACGTAATTTTCTACGTAAGTAGTGGGGTTAGACATATATACGCTGAGCGACTTTGCAATTGCAAAAGCAGTATCGTAAAGCGAATTTTTCATTTTACGGTAATCGTCTATTTCTTTTGCGTCAAACTTGTTGATTTTGTAAAGCTCGCTTATCGTCTCGTCCAGTTTTTTAAACGATTTGGTTTTAAAGCCCTTTGCCGTACATATTATCGCATCCTCCGAATAACCCAGCCCGAACCACTTGTTCAGAAGTTCGCCGTCCTCGACTTCGGCTTGCCGCTTTATGGAGCACGCCGCAAATATTCTCAGCAGTGCGGCTGAAGAGGCAGTATAGGAGGAAAGCTTTTCATCAACCCGTGTTTCAGTAGTTGCACCAACTTCGCAGAAATTTTTTATAACCTTTTTTATGTACGCTTCGCCTATCGTATTCTCTTTTAAATTTACGCAGTAGTTGACAATCTTTATGAGTGCGTGGCGTTCAAGATTGTATTCTTCAAGTAAATACAAATATTCTCTGAATTCGTTCTGTGAAATCATTCTGCCGTTCACGGCGGACTGAATTTCGTCGTAAAGCCCTTCGTACTTTTCGGGGTGCAACTTTTTGGGCTTACCGTAATAATTGTCGCAGTCGAGAATTTTGACTTCCAAAGGCGAATGCGAAATCACCGAAACAAGTTCGAATTCGTCCAGATATTCGAAATAGTCCTTAACCGCGTCCTCGGTAAGATTAAGCTTAGTCGCAAAGTCGGCAACCGTATATTCGCTCTGCCCGTTCTGATAAAGGTAAAGCGCAAAGAGGTAGACCTTGACCGCAACCGGTTCCAATTCGGTAAGGTACTTGGTTATGAATTTGTTTTCGACGCTTGTAACCGATTTTTTGGTCAGTTCTTCCGCCACCGAAATAAAAGCCATGTCTAAAACTCCCGTTCAACGCTTGATTTATCCGACAAAAAGGAATATAATGTTACTTAAGATGAAAAAATATCGCCTTTTGAAGAGATGTGTCTAATATTATACCTGACGGTGATAAAAAATGCAATTCTTTTCAATAATTTATATGGCAGGTAAATTTTTTTCGTACGGTAAGCAAATTGCGTAAATTATTCATATTATAATTTATATCCGCAAACGCGCCGTTGATATTTCGTTCAGGCTTGAGGTGACGCATTTGTCAAACATTTTAACGCCAATAACACTTTGGAAAAAATTTAAGGACCGTCTTGAGGTTATGCCCGTTACGCTCGGTGAGCGTGTGGACGAAGGCATAAAGTTCGAGTATCTCAATTTTTCGGGAAGAGATACTGGAATGGGC
>CAMWWA010000102.1 GCA_947177825.1 uncultured Clostridia bacterium | reverse complement strand
ATTCGCCATAAGCGCGCTGCCCTCGCCGTTTTTGAAAATCTTGGGCACGGGGCATCCCATATTTATATCTATTAAATCAAACGGGGCAAGGTGTTCGCTGCACGCCGCCCTTTGAATATATTCCGCCTCGCCGCCGAAGAGCTGGCACGCGTTTACCGCGTTGCCCTCCGCCGTCTGCAAAAGCTCCCTGGTGCCCTCGCTGTTAAAACACAGCCCCTTTGCGCTGACCATTTCCGTAAAGGTCACGCCCGCGCCCAGCCGTATGCACATATTGCGGAACACCGCGTTGGTGTAGCCAGCAAGCGGCGCAAGGAACAAATTGTTGGGCGTTGTGATTTTTCCTATCTCAATCTTTTTTAAGCGCATTTTTTGCCTTCACCCAATAATAGTCCAGCTCCAGCTCGTCCATATCGGACATATTTTTGCCGTCCGCAATTATCAGCTTTTCGCACTCCACGAAGCGGTTTACGAATTTGTCGGTTGCGGCGCGCAGAGCCTCCTCGCAGTCCACTCCCGCAAGGCGGCAGGTGTTTACCGCGGCAAACAGCACGTCGCCCGCCTCGTCAAAGGTAGCCGCCTTGTCGCCCGCCTGCATTGCCTCCACCATTTCCTTTACCTCCTCCCACAGCTTTTCGGAGGCGGAAACGGGGGAAAGAAAGTCCATACCGCTCTTGCCCGCGCGCTTGCCAACCTTTTGCGCGCGCATACACGCAGGCATATTTTTAGGAACCGCCGCAACGCTTTCGCCAAACGTGGTCATATGCTTTTCTTTCAATTTGTTCTTATCCCACACGCCCAACGCCTCGCTTTCGCTTGCCGCCTTGTCGCCGCCGAATATGTGCGAGTGGCGGAAAATAAGCTTTTTAACGTTGCCCGTCGTCGCGTCGGTGTGGTTGAACGCGCCCTGCTCCTCTTTTAGCACGGCGTGGAATGCCGCCTGCAAAAGTATATCGCCCGTCTCTTCTAAAATGCCGTCGTCATCGTCGCGCTCTATCGCGTCGGCAAGCTCGTACGCTTCCTCTATAACGTTGCTCTTTATGCTTGCGTTGGTCTGCGCCCTGTCCCACGGACAGCCGCCCGGCGCGCGCAGAACCTCAACCATATGTATAAGGTCTGCAAAGTCGTATCTGTCCTTTTTTAAAAACTCGCCCTCTTCCACCGCAACCGCGCAGGTAAGGTCGTAATTTTTCTGTCGGTCGATTTCGTAAATTTTAATCTTGCGTGCCTCGTCGCCGCGCACGAACGTGCAAGTCGTTTCTTCACCGAACAAATCGGAAAGAACTATCTTGACTTCCGAAGCGGCAAAGTCGTCGTCCACGTCGTATATAACCGCCGCGCGGCAGCTTTTAAGGGTGCGCACCTCGTAAGCCGAAAGCGCGGTCACCGCCGCGTTGTTCAGCCTTGCCAGATTTTTTACGTGCGAAACGCGCGAAACGCCCTCGTAAACGACGGCGTTTTTATCCCTTTTCAATATTATTTTGCAAGCCTCGTCCTCGCTGACGGCGCCGTCCACGCAATAGCATACCGCGTGTTCCTTGCCCGCGTTAAGAACCGACTTTGCAAGATTTTTATTAAGCGTATCGAAATTGCGCGAGCTTTCAAAAACGCCGTCCAGCGTTTCCACGGCATAGCCCGCAAGACTTTTAAAGCTCTGCGTGTGCGCGGTGCGCGCCAAAATATTGTCCGCTCCGTCCAGCGCGCGCTTAGCCGACTGCGTTAAGTCCCCTTCCCTTATTCCCAAGCCTATCAGCGTTATTGACATCTTCGTGCCCCTTTTTGTTCTTTATGAGAATAATATAGCAGAAATTGAGCACGACCGCAACAAAATAACAGCAGTTTGCCGAAACCGCTACGCCGATTATCGAAAGGGGCGTGAACGCGACCAGTGCCGCCGACAGCGCAACGCGCATTGCCGCCGTTACCCACTGCGTTATGGTGCCCAGCAGCGGTCTGCCCAGCGAGGTGATGCATGCAGACGACGTTTGCACGAGCGACGAAGTGACCGCGTTTATCGCCATTATGCGCACTAAGGTTATTAAAAGCCCTTTTTCGCTTGCGCCCAGCGAGGGGAAAATTATGCGCGCGGCGAGGGGCGCGAAGATATATAGTAATATTGCGAACGGCACGGAGATTGCCGCCGTGTACAGTATTGCTTTGCCAGCCTGCTTTTTGGCGCCCTTGAAATCGCCCTTAGCAGCCAGCGGCGAAATGTTGGGCACGCTTGCCGCCGCAAGCCCGTAGGTGACCGACACGGGCAGGTTGATTATGGTTACTGCGCAGCCCGAGAATATGCCGTACAGCGCGGTGGCGTTATCCGCCGAACTTCTTAAAATGTTGACTACCGCAATGCTTTCGGCAAGCTGGCTTACGGGAAGGGCTATCGCCGTGAAGGTGAGCGGAATCGTGTAGGCGAGTATACTTTTAACCGACGCCTGGCTTTCGCGGTACAGCGGTTTTACCTTGCCCCTTGCGCCCATATAGAACGCGGCGGCAAGCGCGCAGGTTATTATTTCGCTTACCGTCACGGCAAGCACCGCCGCCGCGGTTGCGCGCGCAACGTTGCCGCGGAAAAAGTTTGCAAGCGCAATGCCCGCCGCCACCTTGACCGCCTGCTCGGTGACCTCGGTAACCGCCGTGGGATACATATTGCCCTTGCCCTGAAAGTAGCCGCGCACTACCGATATTATCGCGACGAAAAAGACCGACGGCGACAACAGCTTACAGCAAAGCGCAACCTCAGCCTCGCCCTGAGCGGCGGCAAGCGGCGCGGAAAACGCAAACATTATAAGCGAGCCTATCAGCCCTATTCCGCCGTACAGATAAAACGCCTTGCGCTCCGCCCCGTGCGCTCCGCCCGAGGATATCAGCCGCGCAATACCCGTGGGTATACCGCTTGCCGACACCGTTAAAAGTATGCAATATAAGGGGTATACCATCTGGTAAATGCCCATACCCTCGCCGCCCAGAAACGCGACGAGGGGTATGCGGTAGACGGCGCCCAATAGCTTGGAAAGAAAGCCGCCGACGGATATTATTATTGCGCCCTTAAGATAACTCTGCTTTTTCATAATTTACCGCTAAATAACCACGAAGATGCAAGCAAGACAAGGCGTGTGCGCAAATGACGACGGGAGCGTACACAGAAGTACGTGACCGAGGAATGCGCAAACACAACACCGTATTGCGCCGCATATGCGCGGTTTTACTCGAATTGGTTGGCTAATATGGTTGCGGACAGCTGGGCAAGCTTGCATGCGGCGGGCTCTATTCTTGCGCCCTGCTCGGTGGATACCAGAGCCACCGCGCCAAGGCAATCGCCGTTGGATACTATGGGCACGATTATCTGCGCGGTAATGGCGTTAGCGCCGTCCTCACAGATGGGCACTATGTCGCCGCCTTCGGAAAGGTTGGCGATATAGCTCTTGCGCTCCTGCATAATCTTATCCAGCTTGTGCGAAACGGCTTTGCCCGCAACGTCCCTTTTGCCGCTGCCTGCCGCGTGAAGCACCTCGTCCGTATCGCAGACGATTGCAAGGTGACCGGAAAGCTCCGAAAGGCTCTTTGCCGTGCCCTCGGAAAACTTTTCAAGCGAAGCTATCGGGGAATATTTTTTGAGCATAAGCTCGTCCCTGTCGGTAAAAATTTCAAGGGGGTCGCCCGACTTTAAGCGAAGGGTGCTTCTTATCTCCTTGGGGATTACCACCCTGCCCAATTCGTCTATTCTTCTTACAATTCCTGTTGCTTTCATAAAAACTCCTTTTATACAACAAAAACAGTTTGTACGATTACAAATAAAAAAATACCCGCGACTTAAAATCGCGGGTTTACGGTTTGTTTTATTGAGTTTTGAATGCGCGGATTACTCCTCTTTGCCCTCTTCCGTCTTTTGTTCCTCAACGGGTTCGGCAGGTTTTTCTTCCTGTACGGGCTGTTCGTCGGACGGTACTTCAACCGTACTTTCGACGACCTCTCCGCCTTCGGCAAGCGCCTTTTTCTTTTTGGGCTGCCTTACGGGCGGCTGCTGCTCGGGGTGCTTTTCGAAACGGGTTAAAAGGTACTTGCAAAGGAAGAAATAGCCTATTCCCAGAATAACCATTATTATCGACCAGAACTGCGAGGGCGTTATCGCGCCGAGGAATGAACCGCGGTGGTCGTCGCGCGCAAACTCGATAATAAAGCGCCATATACCGTATGCAATTGCGTACAGACCGAAGTTATATTTGAACTTGAACTTAAAGAACAGCACAGCCATTACAGCCGTGAGCGCGACGAGGAAAATGCACTCGAAAAGCTGGGTGGGCACTACTTTGACGTGTCCGAACTCGCTCGTGTACATCCATATGCCGTACCACGCGTCGGTCTTGGCGCCGTGACAGCAGCCTGCAAACGTACAGCCCAGGCGCCCGAACGCGTGCGCAATGGTTATGCCTATTGGTATTATGGGCAGCGCGTCGGAAAGCGATGCGTTCATATTGTTGGATAATATTTTGGATTTAGCCCTGGGCGCGATGACGAAAACGTACAAATTCCACACGATAAGGAAGCTTGATACGCCGCCGATAAGTCCGCCCTGGAAAGTCATGGAGCTGAGGTGATAGCCGCCCGAGGGGTTTTCGATATAGTCGTAAAGCCCCTGGAAGACCATTGCCATAAACACGCCGAAGCCCGTTGCGAAAATGCCTATGAATAAAATTTTGTCGATTGCCTCGTCGTTGAAGTTGCGGTTCATAAACGCATACAGCAGGAACACGAAACAACCGATTATGCCCAGCGCCATGCACAGTCCGTAAGGATAGAAGTGCAGACTGCCGATTGAAAAAAGAGGTCCGTCTATCATTTTATTTGCCT
>CAMWWA010000101.1 GCA_947177825.1 uncultured Clostridia bacterium | reverse complement strand
AGCTTGAAGTACGTGGCTCTGTCATAGTACGAAGGATCGATAATAGCTCTGCTGTTGGAGGTGTCGTTTATAACGTCAGGTGCCGTTACGCGGAAATCAAACTTGTTTGCACCCCTGTCGATTATCATCGAATTGTTCTTGTCAAGTCCGTCTATGACGAAATCACCTATACGGTAGGTGTTCTTCTTGACAGTAACGTCAAAGCTCTTAGTTCTGGTGGCCTTGCCTATCTTTATTGTGGCAGTCAGTCTAACCGTCTTATCCGCGTCTGCGGGACGAATAACGGCTATAGTTATATCCTCATGCATAGAGTAGGAAGTACCCTTAATGTCGGTAACCTTAAGCACACTTTCGTCGGCAGAAGCCCAGCTTATATCAGCCTTGAGCATCTTGGTGACAGCCTTGAAGTTCTGGTAGCACGCCTCCGTTCTGATAGGAATATAAAGCATTTTTTCAACTGCGGTAGCAACAGCTTCGTCTGCGTTCTTGCTCTTTTTCAAATCAACGTAGTCGTAATGCTTATAATCTTCCCACTTGCTCTTGGCAACGAACGAACCGTAAGTTGATGCTTCGTCCTTCTGAGCGAGTACGTCGTGCATATTCAAGGAACCGTCCTCGTTACGGTAGTCGAAATGCGCGGTAGTGCTCAAGCCCATATTCATTGCGGGTATTTGCTTGAACACTTCGGTGTCGACAAGCATAGTACCGGCAGTACCGTAGTCGCCCGTCTTGGTGTTGTACTCTTCCTGACCGGAAACAGTGTACGTGGTGTTGGGTCCCCACAACTTACTGTTTTCCACAGTGCCGCGGTACTCGTCCGCATTTACGTTGATGTTAGACGCGGTGGAAACGGAAAGCGTGTTTGCCACGTGGTTATAGGAATAGTTATGGCGCGCAAGGTTAATATTTCCGCACTCGTCCGCGCCCGTCGTGCCGTACATAATATATCCGAATTCCTGACTGGTGGGATTATTATTTACGGAAGCTGCATTGTTGTAGGAAGTAACGCCGCTAATCGTTATTACGCCGGGGTTGGAGTTATCGGTTACACCGTGCATACGGTTATGGAATGACAGGCAGTTTTCCAGAAGAACTTCGCCCTCCATTGTGGAGCCGCCAAGCTTAAAGCCGTTGCCGTCGCCGTCACGCGTGGTGAAGGAATTGGTTACAGCCTCCTCATATGCGGGCTTGAACTTGGGGAACTTTTTGTTGAACTCCTGCTGAGGCTCCATAATAAAGCCGTTTTCGTAAGCAACGCAGTTATACATTATAACCTGTCCGATGTTGCCCGAATCGGTCTTTGCATACAAGTCCCAACCGTCGTCCGAGTTACGGTATGCGATACAGCCGTCAAACACGTTGCCGTAGCCAACCGTAAGCTTTGCAGCAAAGCCGTCGGCATTCTCGCCGTAAGTTTCGTTGTCGTAGTTGTTGTACGACGTGCAGTTTTTAATGAGGTTGTAGTGAGGCCACTGGTTGATGTTGGTGTAGTCGCTGTAGCTTCTGCCAAGCTGTAAACCCGTATCACGGTTATCGTAGAATTCGCAGTTCTGCACCACGTTATAGCTGCCGCCGATATACATACCGTTATCGCCTGCACCCGCAATATCTACACCGTCCCATATAAAGTGGTCGCCGTAAATCTGAACGCCGCGGTTAAGAGAGGAAAATTCCATTTCATAGAACTTGAGCGTCGCCTTCTTGGTGGGGTCGGCATTCTTTATGGTAATGGGCTTATTGTAAGTACCGCTTGTAAGAATGATTATACGTTCGCCCGCTTCCATTTCGTAGTCGCCGGGCATAACCATAACCGTATCGCCCGCCTGGAGGGTATCCATTTCCGCCACGCCTGTGGTGTGGAGAAGCTTGTAGATGCTAAGGGGGTCGTTCTTGGTGCCCTTAGCGTCGTCCTTACCGTCGGGCGCAACGTAATACGTCTTGCCTGTACTCTTTTTGCAGCCTGTAATGGCTGTTGCCGCCGCAACGGACGTGCCCGCAACGGCAACCAGCAAAAGAGCGGAAATAAGTTTTTTTGCCTTCATTGCGTTAAATTCCTTTTATAGATTTAATTTGTTTTTTTGCACTCAGCGCCCAACGGCAAAATACCGTTGGGCGTTGTGCATTTTTGATTATTTTTTGTTATTAGCCGTCGATTATACAGCGGATACTGCAAACAATACAACTCTGTTAGAAGATGCCGTTAATGTAAGCACGTCGCCTTCGTTGAGTTCAATTGTAACTGCATAAGCCGTGTGCGAACTCTTGTTACCTTCATGCTTATCGTCGGTTTCCTTCGCACCAGCGGTGCCGCCGGCAGGAGTAATTGTCCACTCCAAATCGCCACCCGTAGTCTTCTCTACGTATTTGCTCTCAGTTGTAGTACTGAAATCGCCGTTGCAGATAGTGAAGTAAATTGTTACTGTAATATCAGCTTTTGCGGTAACTGTCAATTCTCTACCGCCGCCGCCGGGCAACCAGCCTTTTGTAAACGTTAAACCGGATCCGTCTTCTGCCGTAGCCGTAGCCGTACCGCCTGCTCCTGTCGTGTTAGCGGCAACTTTTGTATCACCGCCGGCAGTGGTTGCGCCAAGGTTAAACTTAGTACCCGTTATTGCATTATCTCTGAGGCTCGTGCCTACAGCAACATCTTCAACGGAAATAACTTCTGCAGAAACTTCACCTTCAACCTCTACCTTTAATTCAACCGTGGTATTTATAGTTGTGGTGTTAGTGCCGTCGGTTATGGTTATTGCGACAGCAAGCTCATAAGTGCCTTTACCGAATTCTGTAGCGGTAGTTTCATCAATTTCGGTTTCGTTGTAGGAAACGGTGTAGGTAATCGTGAGACCTTCTACCGCATCTTTCGTCCATACGGCAGCAACTTCTATATCACCTTTTTTAATAGGAAGTTTAGCGGATGCATTTTCAAGAGGCGTGTTAACACCTGTCTTTAAGTTAGCCGTAGCACCCTTTACGCCGTCCACTTCGGTCTCAACCGTAATATTGTAAGACTTGCTTACGGCAGCTTCGCCTGTGCCGTAAGTTACGGTAACAGGATACGTGCCAAGTTTAGTCATATCAACTTTTGAAGTATCAAATGACAAATCAGCATTTGCAACCGCCTGAGTCTTTTTCTCTGCCGTTACGTCGTTAGCGAGCGTTACGTTAGCCGTTACAGCGGAAGTGTCAAGAGTATCGTTTACTTTATAAACGGTCTTTGCACCTGTTGTAACAACGTCAAGCGAGGATACTACATCTTCACCGCCGAGAGGAACGTTTTGCGCACCTTCTTCTCCGGTGATAATCTTATCAACCTGTACGTAATACAAGTCGATACCGCCGCTGGTAGAAGCGATATGGAACGTACCGGTATCGTTAATGGTGAACTGCCAAACTGTTATTTCATTCTTCACCAATTCCGCGGTAACATAAGCCTCACCGGGAACAGCCGTTAACGTAGGCTTGCCTTCGTTTTCACCCTCTTTGTACAACTGCAACTTACGTCCGCCGCTTGTATCTCTTGCATAAACAGTTACATTAGTCGTTGAAGTTGCGCCCTCGGTAGTCGTCTTGTTTATGTCTTTAAGCTCTACAGTTCTGTAAATTGTGTCGCCGTTAAGCGCTCCCTGCGAAATAGGTGAACCGCGCAACTGGAATCTCTGGCTAAATACTTTGGTTCCGTAAGTCTGAGAGTTTGCGTTTATCTGTACTTCGCCGCCGCTCTTGCCGGTTGCGTAAATACCGCCCGCTTCACTTAAAATCATCCTCTGGGTTATACTGCTACTAACTTCAAACTTTGCAAAGTTTACAGCATAGGACTGCGTAACCATACCTTCAACACCAGTTACGGTATAATTAACCGTTAAGGTCTGATTGGTACCATAAGTAACGGTTGCGGTTTTATCACCTGCGGTCATGGTATCAATACCGGTAATAGTGCAATCAGCAGCGGCAACAGCCTGCTTGTCGCCGTTTGTGTAAGTTACTTCGAACGTCCATTTAGAGCTGATTGTATCCGAAGCACCCTGCTCAAGCGTGGTGTCGCCGGTAGAAGTCTTTGTAAGGGAGTTAGCAACTACGGGGTTGCTTACCGTAACGGTTACGGTTTTCTTTAAGTCGTTAACGGTTACGGTTGCGCCCGCTTCCATTTCAGCGTTCTTAAGGCTTGCGTTTACTCTGTATGCGCCGTCCTTGGTTATGTTTTCCCAGGAGGAAACCGCCGCACCCGCGCTGTCCTTGAGTTCGAGAACGAGGTTATCCGCAGGTACTTCCGTACCCTTCTGGTCTGCATTTGCGCCCGTTGCAAAGTATACGTGTATTGCACTCTTATCTATGGTGTGCGATTTTTTAGTAGCGCTGAGCGTAATGGTTTCCTGCGTAACGCCCTCAATCATAAGACCGGTTACTTCCTTCTTTACAACCAGCTTTTCGCCGGGTGTAGGAGCATTCAAATCATAGTTGCATACCGTGCACTTGCCGTCGGTACCGGGAGTATGGTCCTGGATTTTGTCGTGTGCTTCGGGATGGCAAGTTGCTACGTGGTAGTGACCGTCTTCAACGCCGGTCCAGTCCTTTTCATAGGTGTGCTTGTGGCACCCAGCCGCTCCTGCTACGCCCGCACCGATTGCGCCTGCAATAGCGAATACGGACAGAAGTTTTGTGAGTTTGTTCATTTCATTTCCTCCAAATATTTTTGCTTTTTGTTGCCTTTTTATTCTATCACATCTATATGCGCTTGTCAAACCCGAAATGAAAATTTGTTGCTTTTTTTGTTAAATATTTTCTCCACCTCTACCGTTTTTTGGCAATAAGCGCACAAAGGGCGGCGCACCGTGCGGTGCGCCGCCCTATTATAGTTTATGTATATAGTGTGTTAAGCGTTCTTTACA
>CAMWWA010000100.1 GCA_947177825.1 uncultured Clostridia bacterium | reverse complement strand
GAAATGTAGCCTTTTGTAAGCTCGCACCTGTCCGCCAATTCCGACTGCGACAGATTCAATTGCTGTCTCAGCCGTTTTATTTTAGACCCTATTTGCATATTTACGCCTCACATTAATCTTTTTGTTTACTTTTGCTAAACGGTTATTAAAAATAAACTAAAAGTTTAGTAATAATAAACGACGATAAAGATTATATATGTACGCGCGCGTAATGTCAATAAATTTAATCATATATTTTGCGTTTGTCCGAAAATTAATTATTTTGACTGAATTTGAAAGAAAATATCAAAAAATGGCGGAGGGGATTATATAAGAAAAATAAAAAAACACACGGACGATTGTCCGTGCGTTACGCATTTAAATTCAATTTACGCCATAGCGTTGAGCTTCTTAGCAAGTCCCGACTTCTTGTTTGCCGCGGTATTCTTTTTAAGAACGCCCTTGGTAACCGCACCGTCAATGGTGGAGCATACGTCGGGGAAGAGAGCGGTAGCGGCTACTTTGTCGCCGCTTGCAACTACTGCAAGGAATTTCTTAACCTGGTTTTTAACCTGGGTCTTGATTATCTTGTTTTGCTCGGTCTTCTTCTCGATAACTAAAGTGCGCTTCTTGGCTGATTTTATATTGGGCACGTCTGTTTCTCCTTTTGGATGTTTTCAACTTAAATCTTGTGTAATTTTATCATAAAAATAAAAGCTTGTAAACTGTTTTTACTTGCCTTTTATAATTTTTTTAATATTATTTTCCTTCTTATAATAATTATATTATATGGAAAAGAGAGAAGGGTGTAATCCAGGTCCCGTATTCGTGTTCGACAGCGGAATAGGGGGCTTGAATTTGTTGTACGAGTGTGTCGTGCGTGTGCCGGACGCACGTTATTATTTTATTTCGGATAATAAGAACGTCCCCTACGGAAACAAGAGTGCCGAAGAAATATACCGTTTGACGCGTAGCGCTCTCGACGGAATAGAAAAATATAATCCGGCGGCGCTCGTCGTCGCATGCAATACCGTCACGGCGCAGTGTATCGGTAAACTCAGAAGCGATTATTCATTTCCCGTAATCGGCATACAGCCAGCGGTAAAGCCTGCGGCACTTCACGGCGGAAGCTGTCTGGTGCTTGCAACCGAGGCGACCGTTCACAGCAATTCCTTTTCGTCGCTTGTAGAGCGCTACGGCAACGGCGGCTTCACGGTGGTGGGGTGCAGGGAGCTTGCGGAGTATATAGAAGACAATATATTCGATTTGCCCGAAGTGCTTCCACGCGGTTTATTGCCGGACGTAAAAGCCGACGGCGTAGTTCTGGGCTGCACGCATTACGCTTACGTGAAAAAGCAGATAGGAAATTACTATCAGTGCCCCGTTTATGACGGAATAATAGGGACAGCTGACCATTTTGCGAAAATAGTAGGGATTTGTGACCACTTTAATGCCTTTTTAGGGAAAAGCGACCACCTGGATATTAATAAGTTAAAAGTAACCTTTTTATATGGTAATAATGTTAAAAATGCCGTAATTTTCAAAAGGCTTGCAGAGGGGATATTGTAAGGTGGTCAGACAAATATCGAATTTTGCAATATTTTATCAAAATTTTTGCAAGAAATTTTAAAAAAGTGGTTGACAGTGGGCAAAAGCTGTGTTAAGATAAAAACACCTAACTGCTGAGGCACTGTAATATGTTTATGTTGACCGGTGAGTATAATCACCAACTCGATGCGAAGAATAGGATGAGAATTCCGGCTAAGCTCAAGAAGGAGCTTGGCGACGAATACTATTTCGCAAAGGGTTCCAACCACTGCATATACGTGTTTTCAAAGGAAACGGTCGAGCAGCAATTCGAAAGCTTAAAAGACATAAAGCTTTCCGACCTTGAAAGACAAAAGAGCGTAAGAGCTTTTGCAAAATCTTTCGTGCCCGCGGTTGAGGACGGTCAGGGAAGAGTGATTTTAAGCCCCGAACTCCGTAAACACGCAAATATGGACAAGGACGATAAAGAACTGGTCATTTGCGGGGCGGTAACGAGGGTTGAAATCTGGTCCAAGAAAGTATACGACGAATACTTCAACGACGAAGACGAAGATTACGACAATCTTATATCGATGCTCGATATCTAAATTATGGCTGTCTTTTCCCATCTGCCCGTCATGCTGGAAGAGTGCATAGAGGGGTTAAACGTAAAAAACGGCGGAATTTACTTCGACGGTACGATAGGCGGCGGCGGACATTCCTACGAGATTTTAAAGAGGAGTTCCCCCGACGGCAGACTGATTGCAACCGACCTTGACGACGACGCGATAGCGGCGGCAACTAAAAGGCTTGCGGAGTTTGACGGAAGATTTAAAATTTTCAAATCCAATTACAAAGATTACGAAGCCGCGTTTAAAGGCGCGGGCGTCGACAAAGTGGACGGCGTGTTGCTTGACTTCGGGGTATCCAGCTATCAGCTCGATTGCGAAGAGCGCGGATTTTCCTATATGAAACCGGGCGCGCCGCTCGATATGAGAATGGACAAGTCGTCACCGCTGACGGCGGAGATAATCTTAAACGAATATCCCGAAAAGAAAATCGCGGAAATTTTAAGAGATTACGGCGAAGAGCGGTTTGCAAACGCGATTGCTTCCAACCTTGTAAAGGCAAGGGCGAGCAGACGGCTGAAAACCTGCGGACAGTTCGTTGAAATAATAGAGAAAAGCATTCCCAAAAAATTTCAGCAGAACGGACCGGCTGCAAGAAAGAGCTTCCAGGCAATAAGAATTGCAACCAACGGCGAACTAGATGGGCTGTACGACTGTGTGGTCGGACTTACCAGAAAGCTTAAAGTAGGCGGAAGAATAGCAATCCTGACATTCCATTCGCTGGAAGACAGGATAGTAAAGAGGGCTTTCAAAGAGCTAGAGCTTGACTGCATATGTGACAAGAGCTTGCCCGTATGCGTCTGCGGAAAGAAAAAAGAAATCGAAATAATAACAAAAAAACCCACTGTGGCATCCGTAAAGGAAATGGCGATAAATTCCCGTTCAAAATGCGCCAAACTTCGGATAGCCGAAAGAATAATTTAATGATAAGGCGATAAGGAGAAATACAATGGCAGTCGATTCACCCGTTTTGGAGAGAATAGCAGGCGAAAGAAAGGAAAAAGTTTACGCGGTACCCACGCGTTTGGACTTTATGGCTGAAGAGGAGCACAATGCGCGTATCCGTGATACGTACGCAAGGCTTATCAACCCCGAAAATAAGATAGAGGACGTCTTCAACCGCGTACATAAGGAAGAAAACGTAGTTGCCGAGCCCGAAGTTCGCACGGCTCCCGCAGTTTCCCGTCCCTATATGGTGGAAAACGCAAGGGCCGACGCGGCGATATTCCGTGCCGACAGCGCGATTAACGCAAAGAGAGTTGCACCCGTAGAAGCGGTTACTCCCGCCGAGGAGGAGAGCGAGGACCTTCGCCCCACGCCTACGACTATACAGTATCAGACTATAGCAAGGAAAGAGGAGCAGACCGAAGTAGAAACGCCGACTCGCAAAAAGTCGCACGTCTTCGGCAAGAGAGAAAAGATAATCGTAGCAATCTTCATTGCGGTTGTCGTTGCTCTCGTAACGCTCGTAATCGTAAACTCGGCAATCATCAGCAACCTCAATGCGGATATAGCGCAGGTTCAGGACAGCATCACGACGGTCAGAGGCGCAATTGCAGGGGTAAATACCACGGTTGAGGAAATTATTTTTGGCGGCATAAGTCATTAAATCAAAATTTAATAATAGAATATCTAAAACATATTCGGAGATTAAAGTTATAAATAAGCAAGGATTTTCCGTAACGGTTTTACAAAAGAGGTTATTGTCAGCAATATTGGCAATAGCCTTTATTTTTTGTTTGATTTTCGCGCGCTTCTTTTATATTCAGGCGGTATGGGGGAGCGAGCTGGTCTACCGTGCTACCGACCAGTGGAACAGGGAAATCCCAGTTGTTGCTGCGCGCGGAGAAATTACGGACAGGAACGGACAGCTCATTGCGGGCAACAGGACGACTTACAGCGTTTTCGTCCGCCCCAACGCGGTTAGCAACGCCGAATATTGCGCAACGGTAATGAGCGGCGCGCTGGAAATCGACCCGTCGGCACTGCTTGAAAAGCTTTCGGGCGGCAAGGTGTCGGAAATTACGGTTGCAAGGCAGGTTGAAAAGGAAAAGATAGAAAAGCTTGCCTCGTACAACCTTTCCGGCGTCTATTATTCGCGCGACAATTCCCGTACGTATTCCTACAACGACGCGCTGTGCCAGGTGCTCGGATTCACCGCAAGCGACGGTACGGGGCTTTCGGGAATAGAGAAATATTACGAAAACATTCTCTGCGGTGAAAACGGCGAGATAGCCTACACGACCGATATCGTGGGCGTGCAGACCGAAAATTCGAAAATAGTCTACCGTGAAGCGACTGCCGGGGACGGCATAAGACTTACGATAGATATGGATATTCAGCTTTCCGCGGAGCAGGCTATGCGGTCGGTATACCAGTCGTCGGGTGCAAAGTGCGTGTCTTGTGTCGTGCTAGACCCCAACGATTTCGGCGTTCTGGCTATGGTCAACTATCCGTCGTATGACTTAAATTCCGTACCGAGGGACGACCCCGAAATGTTGAACGCTCTGTCGCGTAACTGTCTTATAAGCGATATTTACGAGCCGGGCTCGACTTTCAAGGTTATTACTTCGGCGGCAAATATCGAGGAGTATCTGCGCGGCAACAAGGGCGCGTATTCGCCTTCCTACGTCTTTAACGGAAGCCGAACGCGTACGGTTGACGGCACTAAAATCAAGTGCTGGTCGGACCATTCCAACGGAAAGCACTCCAACCAGACTCTGGCGGAAGCGCTGAACAACAGCTGCAACCCGTGCTTTAC
>CAMWWA010000099.1 GCA_947177825.1 uncultured Clostridia bacterium | reverse complement strand
ATAGCTATCTCCTTTAAATTACTGTTTATCGTACGACTATTGTAATGTATTTACTAAATAAATGCAAATGATAAAATTTATCGTTGTGAAAAAATATAAAAATTTGTGCTTTTATAACATAATGTGCGGAATTTCCTATTGCAAAAATGGAAAATTTATGCTAAAATAATTGCGTATGCAGGAAATATTGAAATCTATTAACGAAGCCGAGGAAAAAGCGGCTGAAATAAAGGCGGCGGCGCAGCAGAAAGCCGCGGAAATTGCGGGCAACGCCGAGGAGCGTTCCGCAGACATTGCCAAGCTTTCGGAAGCGGAATGTAAGGCTTACCGCGAAAAGGCAATCAAGGAAGCGGAAGAGGCGGCGCAGAAAAAATACGACGACGAAATTACCGCAAAGAGGGCGGTGGCGGCAAAGTACGCAGCCGACTGTCTTAAATCGACGGACAATATCGTAAGCGACGTAGTACGGAGGATTGTGCGTGGCGGTTGTTGAAATGGGCAAGCTCAATCTGGTCGCCATGTCCTACGAAAAGGACAAGGTGTTAAACGCCCTGCAAAGGACGGGCGCGACCGAAATAAAGCTGCACTCTCAAACTGAATACGCTTCGCCGATGACTGCGGACTGCGAAAGCCTGAAGGAATATCTTTCGGGTCTTGAAAACGCGCTTGCCGAAATTACGGAAAGCGTGACCAAGCATATCACGCGCAACAAACTGAAGGAAGATTTGCCCGAAAGCACGTCCGAAATCACCTATTCCGAATTTATAGGCGCAAAGGATTTAAAGGCGGAGGCGGACCAAACGGTAGAGGAGGTCAACCGCCTTTCGGAAAAACGCAGAAAGGATTCCGCGGAGCTTGCAAAGGTAAGGCGGACGATTGCGGAAGCGCGCATATATTCTTCGGTAACGCAGCCTTTGACGGTTGAAAACACGGCGCACGCGCGGTTTAAAATAGGCGTTATTCCAGCGGCGGCAAAGGATAATTTTATTCAGGCAATAGGGGAACTGCCCCTTGCCTCCTATTCGTTTATGGCGAGCGACGGCGACAGCGAGCTTATTATGGTTGCCGCGCACAAAACGGAGGTTGAAAAGACCGACGCTGTTTTGCAGAGCTTCGGTTTTGCCAAGTGCCCCTTTGACGACGGGCGCACGGGCGAGGAAATTTATAACTCGTTAATTGAGCGCGAGGAGGAGCTTGCGCTCGAGCTGCGCGAAAATTCGGATTTCTATGCGTTTAAGGACCGTATCCGCAATTTGCAGATTTACTGCGACTACGTTGCGTTCGAGCTGGAAAAGGCGGAGCTTGCCGAAAAGATGCTTGAAACGCAGACTACGTTTTTGCTGGAAGCGTACGTTCCCGTTGAGGCGGAGGATATAGTTCGAAAGGTTCTGACCGAAGCTTCGTCGGCGATATATTTCGAGTTTTCCAAGCCCGCCGAGGACGAGGTTCCGCCTACCCTTTTAAAGAATAATAAAATAGTTAAAAATTTCGAGGCTGTTACCAATATGTATTCGGCGCCCAGCTCGCGCGAGTTCGACCCGAACACGGTAATGGCGTTCTTTTACAGCCTTTTCCTCGGCTTTATAATGGCGGACATGGGTTACGGGCTGATGATGATTATAGGCGGCTGTTTCCTGTGGTTTAAAAACAGGCGGCGCGACACTATGATTAACAGACTGGGCGGCGTGTTTGCAATCGGCGGTATATTCACGGTTATCTGGGGCGTGCTGTTCAATTCGTTCTTCGGGTTCGCGCTTCTGCCGTTCAAGGTTATGCCCGACTTGCAGGGCGTAAATATGAGCTGGTCGCTTTCGGGAATAAACGTTCCCGCACTGTTGATAATAAGCATGCTTATCGGCGTGGGGCAGATTTTTGCAGGCTACGTGTGCCTAGCCGTTCAGTGCTGGCGCAGGGGCAAAATCTGGGACGGCATTTTCGACGGCGTCGTGTGGGCGGTGTTCTCCGTGGGCGTGGAGCTTGCAATCGCGGGCTTCGTGAAGCAGTTCAACGTGCCTATTCTTGCCACGGTGGGCGGCATTATTGCGGGCGCAAGCCTCGTGGTTGCCATCTTCACCGCAGGCAGGCACGAAAAGCTTTTAGGCAAGTTTACAAAGGGCTTCGGCTCCGCGTACGGCGTAATAAACTACGCTTCGGATATTTTAAGCTACGCAAGGCTTTACGGTCTGATGCTGGCAGGCGCGGTTATTGCAGATATCATTACTTCAAACTCGGTATCGCTGATAGGCAGCGGCAACGTCGCGTTCATAATACTGGGCGTTGCGATTATGGTTATCGGTCACGTATTCAACCTTGCGATAGGGCTTTTGGGCGCGTATATTCACGACGCAAGACTGCAATACGTGGAGTTCTACGGAAGGTTCTACGAGGGCGAAGGTTCGCTCTTCAATCCTTTAGGTTCGAAACACAAACACGTTTACGTGTTAAATAAATAAAAACATTTTGGAGGTTTATATGTTTTTATCACTTTTGGCGGAAGGTGAGCAGGTTGTTCAGGAAGTCGGCGAAAAGGCGACGCAAATCGGCTACACCGGTTTCACAGTCGCTATGATAGGCGTCGCACTCTGCGTCATTCTCTGCGGCATAGGTTCGGCAATCGGTCTTTTCAAGACGGGCACCGCGGCGGCAGGCGTGCTGGGCGAAGCACCCGACAAGTTCGGTAAGGTTCTCGTTCTCGTGCTGCTTCCCGCAACGCAGGGTATTTACGGCTTTATTATCGGAATCATAGCTTCCGGCTCGGTTGAGGCGGGTATGACCCTTGCACAGGGCTGGGCTATGCTCGGCGCGGTAATGCCTATGGCGGTTGCTGGTCTTATCACGGGCATATTTCAGGGCAAATCGGCTGTCAACTGTATCTACGCGGTAGGCAAGCAGGATTCGCTTGGCGGTAAGCTTATCATCTATCCCGCAATGATTGAGTTCTATGCAATTCTGGGACTTATCATTTCGATAATGTTAATTCCCCTCGTATAAGCATTATGAGCGAACAGGCAATTGTCGAAAGGATAATTTCCGACGCCGAGGAAGAGGCGCGGGCAATTATCAACGAGGCGGAGGAAAGGGCTAAGGCAACGGTTGCCGAGGCGAATACCAGAGCCGAAAGAAACAGGCAGGGAACCGAAGCGCAGGTAAAAGCCAAGGCGGAAAGCATTTTCGACGGAAAGGCTGCCGCAGCGCGGCTGGACGGCGCAAAGATTCTGCTTGCCGAAAAGCGCGGCGTTATAGACAAGGTATACTCCCGTGCGCTTGAAAAGCTTCTGAATCTGAGCGAAAGGGACACGCTGTTCCTCTGCAAGCGGCTTTTGGAAGAGCACGCGGAAGAGGGCGACCAGCTGGTGTTTGCGGACAATTTCCGCTATGCGCAGGCGGTTTCCGCCCTTCCGATTATTAAGGAAAAGAAGTTGAAGGTTTCAACCAAGCACGCCACGCTTGACGGCGGTTTTATGCTTTGCGGAAAAAATTCCGACAAAAACCTTTCGTTCGGCGCGATACTGGCTGCGGACAGGGAAGAAAAGCAGGCGGAGATAGCTTCCGTTATATTTAATTCCGGTATATCAGATGAGTAAGGACTTATTGTACACGAACGGCGTTATCGCCGCCAGAGAGAAATATCTTTTAAACGACAAGATATTCAAGCTCTGCGATTCGGGCGCGGAGGAGGCTTTGCGCGTCGTTTCGGAGAGCGGCTTCGGCAAAGGTGCGGAAGCGGCGTCCGTTTACGAGTACGAAAAGCTCGTTTCCGCCGACGAGGCGGCTATAGACGGGTTTATCCGCGAATACGCGCCCTCCCGTGCGGAGGCGGCGTATCTGTTGTCGCCGCGCGATTTTCACAACGCGAAGGCGGCGGTAAAGGCGCGCTATCTTAATCTCGATACCGAAAATATGCTTGCCCCTGCGGGGCTTATCTCCGCGGAGGTAATTATAAACTGCGTAAATTCTGGCGAATACGCGCCCTTGGGTAAAACTTTGGGCGATGCCGTGAAGGAGGCTGCCGCGCTGTTTTCGGAGGAAAACAAGGCGGAGGTTTCGGGCGCGGAGATAGGAATTATTTTCGAAAAGGCGCTGTATAAGCATCTGCACGAAGAGTGCGCAAGGAACGCGCTTTTGAAAAAGCTTTTAACCACCAGGGCGGATATGACCAATATTTTAACGGCGCTCCGCTCGGCGGAGGAGGAATACGCCGCAAAGTGTTACGTTACCGGCGGAAAGCTTTCGGATAAGCAGCTTGCTTTGCTTTTCGACGAGGATAGCGAAAAGGCTTTGAAAGCTTTCAAAGCCACGCCCTATTACGGGTTTGTAAGGAAGTGCGTTGCGGATAAGGCGGCGGGGCTTCCTTTGACCGCGGCGGAACGAATTTGCGAAAGCTACGAAACGGAATACTTCACCGCTAAGAAGTACGAGCTGCAAAAGAGCCAGCCGTTTCTTTACTACGTATTCCGCCGACGCGCGGAAAATACGAACGTAAGAATACTTTTCGTGTGCCTCCTTGCAGGTATGAAGGATAGCGAAATAAAACGCCGTTTGCGCGCGATACGGTAAAAGTTACAGGTGACTTATGACAGGTAAAATAGCAATCATAGGCGACGGCGACAGCATTATGGTTTTCAGGGCTGCGGGCGTTGCAACCTTTGCCGCGGAAAACGAGGCGAAGGCGCGCGAGGTCTTAAGGAAGGTCGCCAAGGATTACCAGATAATTTTTCTTACCGAGGAGCTTGCCAAACCGCTGACCGAATTTTTAAAGAGGTTTGACGAGCAGCCTTACCCCGTGGTTTTAAGCATACCTTCAAAGAACGGCAGCACGGGGCACGGTACTCAACTTTTGAAAAACGCAATGGAACGCGCCCTCGGCGTAGACATTTTATTTAATAACTGAGGTTTTTTATGGGCAAAACAGTAAAAATTTCCGGTCCCTTGATAATAGCGGAGGGCATGGCGGACTGCAAGATGTACGACGTCGTGCACGTCTCCGAAAAGGAGCTTATAGGCGAAGTTATA
>CAMWWA010000098.1 GCA_947177825.1 uncultured Clostridia bacterium | reverse complement strand
CGTTTTATTATCAGGACGATTCTAACACCGGTTGGGAAACCAGAACCGTAAGAATTGAGTACGTTTCGCGTTCGTACGACGTAAAATCTTTGTGCCATGGTGCGCCTAAATACTTTAATGTGGGCTGGACAGGCGGCTGTGCGGCGGTTGCGGGCGGCAATCTGATTGGTTATTACGACAGGTATTATGAGGACTTAATCCCCAACCATGCAGCGGGTATTTCCTATCAGGATATGTTTATTTATAACTATGCCGACGATTACGTTGACCAGGCGATAAGCACTTTGTATTCCGATATGGGAGGCAGCGCGGCAGGCATTTCGGAGGACGGCTTTAAGAGCGGTATGAAAAAGTACTGCTCTCGCAAGGGTTTAAGCTGTGATTTCACTTCGTTAAAGAGTGGCGGCAGCCTCAACTATAATTCCGTAAAGTCCTGCATAAACGGTGGCAACCCATTGGTACTGTTTTTGAATACTTATACTATTTGCAGTACATATGAACAAGATACGTATGCTAATATTGCCTATGAAGTACATAGCGGTAATCACGTAATGCCCGGTTTCGGATACAGAAACGTTACTTACACTCACAGTGACGGCTCGGTTAGTGATTATAAATATATCAATGTGACTACAGGCTGGAACGATCCGAGAGAGGCGTATTTCAACACGGAGTATTGCACCAATATAGTTGCGGCTTATAAGGTTAATATATATTAAGGTAATTATGGATTTAAAAGAATATATGCAGCAAAAGGCGGACGACCCGTTTTTGTCCGACCTTTCCGAAGAGCAAAAAGAATATTGCAGGGAAGTGGAGGCAAGCTACGTTGAAGTGCGCGCCGCAAAACCCGTTATGGATAAGCGCAAATTCTGGGCTTTCTTTTCCGGTGCCGCGGCAGTTCTTGTCGCTGCCGTTATTACAATTGCCGTAATATTCGCACCCCGTAAGCCTTTAATGTATTTTGATGATAAAATTGTTTCTGAACATTCTACTATTGAAGCTTTAAATAACGATTCAAAGCAATTTAAAGTTAATCTAATTGAATATACTACGTTTGATTTCAGTATGAGTTACGATTCGGATAGCGGCGACAAGCTATATTATGAAATTAACTCGGAAGGTTTTTTCGAAAAATCAATTATTAAAATAGTAATAAACAAAAATTACAATTATTCATTTAAAGAGCTTGGTGAAACTGTCGCGAAACCGCTGAATGGTTACACGCTTAATTACTATGTTGAGGAAAGCTTCGACAGCACACAGTACACAGGCTGGATTAAGTTAAAAACAGAAACGGTTTATATAACTTGTACTCAAAAGCCGTCACGCGGCAACGAGGCGTTCTTCACCTACGTTCAAAGCGTAATACAGGCAAAATAGAATAAATTGACAAAAAACGCTGCGCGGCACCCAGCCGCGCGGCATTTTTTTGTCTTCAAACCACAACATATTGTGTTTTATGTAAAATTTAGCACTATTTTTAAAAATTTTGACGAAAAGTATTGAAATTGCTTAAATTCCGTGATAAAATCATTATGCGCCACAATTGAATACTGAATTATCATATAAAGGTTACAACGGCATAAGTGTACCCTTCTTTTCCTTTATGTGATAAAAGTACTTATGGAATTGTGGCGCAACTATTAAGGGACATTTAAGCGGGCGTTCCTTAATAGGAGCGCTCTTTTTTATTTGCCCGCAAAGGAGTACGCTTTATGAAAATTAAACGTAAAACTTTTTGGGGAGGCATTATAGCGGCGTTGTGCGCATGCACCGCGCTGACTTTCGGCGCCGTATATTCTTCTAATAATAAGGTGGATGCAAGTGCGGATACCGCTCAAAACCCTAGAGATAGAATAACCTTATCAGGAACAGGTCATTATCATGAAGCCGGTTCCGGCACTAACATAGCTATTGGAGCATTGGGCGATAATAGATTAGCTAATAGTAGTGCTCCCGTTATTGGTCCGACAAGGATTACTTATAGCCAGACAACTCAGTATGTTAATGGCAAATGGGTTTATTTTGACGTTAAAGTGAATATACCTGTGCCCGCGTGGGAGGAGTGGGATATATCCTACAGTCTTGCCTTTACCCTGAGTGCGTCTAATAGTTCAAGCGGCGGATACAATCAGGCAGTGGGTGCGTTCTATTATTTGCCTGATACGACGACTTTTGACCAAACTTACAACAATACTACGCAAGCTAGTCAAAGCACCATCAACAACATTAATATTGGATATACCGCCATACCGGCGGCTACAACCGGCGTTTATTGTAGTGCTAAACAAGTTGCAGGTACGTCTATATCGCATACCCCGACTTTTTATTCCAGCGCAACCGATCCGACCACTAGAAGCACGCTTACGCTTACCAATAAGTCCAACGAAGAAAAAACTTTCACCTTCAGTTACGGAATGTTCGTTGCACTTTCTGTCAGCAGTGCAGGAAATAAAAGTAGAGTTACCGCCTGTAACGCTACGTTAACAGCCAACGACGTTACCGTAAGAGAACTGTCTTTGCCCGCGCCTTCTCCCGATTTAACTTACAATTATGACGGCACGGATAAAACGAGCGCGATAGTGGATACAATAGAAAATTCAAATTGGTACACTAAGGGCGGCGCCAATTGGTATACCCCCGGCAGTTGGGCGCAATACGTGCTTCCCGCCGGAGAAATTAAGGACGTAATTAAAAATGACGGAGTAACCGGCAGTTACGAAATTTCGTATTCGCTTTTAGATATATATCCTTTTAAGCTTGAAGACGGAACTTTTACTACCGACTCGCAAACTTTAAAAGTAACCATAAACCCCATAACGCTTCCCACGCCTAGCGGAACGGTAACAATCACGTACAACGGCGAGGAAAAAACGCTGTACGACCTTGCGGAAAATTTACGACCCGGATGGTACGATTCGGATATATACACCGTTCCCAGCATAATCGAAATGAATGATAGCGTTTTCGACGCAGGGGATAAGACCGTTTCGGTAACGTTAAAGTCGTCTAATTACGTTTGGTCGAACAGCTCAAGCAACTCTTCCGCCGTGCGGACTTTCACGTTCAGGGTAAATAAAAAGGCACTTGCAACCGAGTTTGTAGATGACAACGGATTAAAAGTTGCAAAGTTTGTTGACGAAAACGAAATTTATACGCGCGACAGCGGCGAAAAATACCCCGTACTTGTAACCAGATATTCCAAAAACAACAATGCGGCAAGTGCGACTTACACCAGCCCGAACAGCACGGGCACGTGGTACGCGCACGCATTTTTGGAAAACGCGCAAAGCTGCAACTATTCGGTTGCAAGCACGGGAGAACAATTCACCCTCGATAAAATCGGCGTTGCGTATCCTACGCTCGTCGGAAGCGGAAGCGAGGAGTACGACGGCGGAGAGCACGAGTTCATTTACGAAGGGTACGACCCCGAACTAATGACCTACACTAAACCTGACGGCGCAATCGACTTTGACGGCGAAATTTTAAAGGTGAAAAACGCAGGCACGTATACGCCCGTGTTCACTCTTTTAAACAATGCGCTTTACGCGTTTTCGGGTAATGCGCCCGCCGCGGTGGAAGTTACTCCCAAAACTGCGACACTTTCGGCAAACGTTGACGGCGGCGCATGGAGCTGGGAAAGGCGAACGACCAAAGAGGTTGAAATTACCGTTTCAGGCGTTATCAGTGACGATTTGCCCAACCTGACTATAAATGCTACATATACAAAAGACGGGGTGTCCAGAACGATAGGCGCTGCGGCTTATGTTTCGAACTATAAGTATAGGGTGACTGTTCCATCGATAGCGCAGATTGCGGCGTACACGCTTACGCTTACGCTTGCGGACGGCGGAAACTATGCTTTGGCAACGCCGTATACGCAGACGTTCAATATTACCGGTACGGTACCGCCCTTTGACGAGCAGTATATAGTATGGCAGTACACCGTGGACGGAAGTAGAACGCAGTTAAACGATTTCGTATATGACGGCGACGTGGTTTTGGTTGAATACACGGGCAAAGAATATACGTTTTCGGTTGACGAAACCGATTTGCTGCCCTACGGTTTAAAGGTGAAAGACGACGGTTACCAGGGGCAAAGTGCGACAAACGTTAAGGCGGCTGATAACGGAATTTACACCATGACGGTGACGATTGCAGCGGTTGACGAAAACACTGTTTTTGCCGACACTCCGTTTACTCTGCAATTTAAAATCGTGCCCAAGGTGCTTGATTTGTCAAACGCCGAGTGGGAATACAGCGATTCGACGGATTCAGACGGCAACAAGATATGGGAACCGCTTTCAGCAAGTAGCAAGCCCTCGTATACGGGCAATGCGGTTACCGTGCGCATATCGCCCGCATATATGGCAAGTTTGGGACTTGCGGCAGGTGACTATACCGAAAATTATAGCTCGTTGGACAACCTCACGGAACAGGGACAAAAGAGGACCAACGTCGAAATTACGATAACCAACGCCAACTATACTACGGCGGAAGGTGGCTACGTATCGATACAATATGACTGGGAAATTACGGCGCGTGTATTGACTTATAGCTGGAGCGGCACGCAGAGTGTGCAAGCAGGCGGTCAGTCGTTTGATATCCCTGCAATAGTCTTTGACGCTCCCGGCGATTATTCGCAGTATTACGAATATATTTACACCGTGGATGACACTGATTACACGTACGAACAGTTGCAGGAATATATGGCGGCAAACTGGTCGGACGAAACACCCGTAAGCGGTACGATGCGCGTACAATTGAAGGACGGCGTGACTGATTACGTCATACTTACGAGCAGCCGTCAGTTCAATACTGGCACTCCCAAGATGACGCTTAGCGTTGCTGTTTCGGGCAGCGGTGCAGAGTACGGAAAAGTTTCGTTTGCGGTTAGCGTCGTAAGGGGCACTTCGGACGAGAGCAGGCGTACGGAGGTTACTATTTCGGGCGGCGCGCTTGAAAGTGCGCAGACCTTTGACGGTAACGACAACGAACTTGCTAAGTTTGTCAATAAGCTCGGCGCGGGAATTTATACGATTACCGTAAGTCTGAAAAATGACAACTAAGATTCTTACGTTCTTTCGCAAAAG
>CAMWWA010000097.1 GCA_947177825.1 uncultured Clostridia bacterium | reverse complement strand
ATGCCAAGCACGCCGTTATTCATTAAAAGAATGATAAGGGGCACGCCCTCGGTAACGGCGGTGGACAGCTCGTTTAAATTCATATTGAAGCAGCCGTCGCCCGTGACCAGAACGCAGGGCTTGCCCGAACCGAACGCCGCGCCTATCGCCGCGCCCATGCCGTAGCCCATCGTGCCCAGTCCGCCGCTCGAACAGAATCTTCTGGGCGACTGTAAGGGATAAGCCTGCGCCGCCCACATCTGGTGCTGTCCCACGTCGGTAATAAGGGGGCTGTCCGCAGGCGCAAGCTTTGCCGCGGCGCGCAGTATCTCGTAAGCCCTGCAATTGCCGCAATCCGTCGGTTGAACGGCACATATTACGCTTTCAAGCCACTTTTCGTCCTTGTTTTTAACCAGGGGAAGGAGGGTTTTGACGCATTCCGAAACGTCGGCGAGTATGCTCAAATCAACGGCAACGTTCTTGTTGAATTCGGCGTTGTCTATATCCACGTGCACGACCTTTTTACCGTTTGCAAACAGGTCGCGGTTGAGCGCAACCCTGTCCGAAAAACGCGTGCCGAACGCCACTATGCAGTCGCTTTCGATAAGCGTTTTCGCCGCCGCGACGGTGCCGTGCATACCAAGCATACCCAGGTTGTATTTTTCGCCGTCGGGAATAACGCCCTTGCCCATAAGGGTATAGGTGACGGGCGCATTCAGCTTTTTGGCAAGCTTGATAAGGTGGGGCGTCGCGTTGCTAGCCATAGCGCCGCCGCCAATCATCAACAGCGGCTTTTTGCTCTGGTTGATAATTTCCGCCGCCGCTTCTATTTTGCTCTGCGGCGTTTCGTAAGTCTTCAAGGGCAGGGGCTTTGCGGGCTCGTAATCGTAAAGCGCCGTCTGCACGTTCTTTAAAATATCGATTAAAACGGGTCCCTTGCGCCCCGAATTTGCAATGTAAAAAGCGCGCCTTATTACGTCCGCAAGCTCGCTTACGTCCTTGACGATAAAGTTGTGTTTGGTTATGGGTATGGTTATGCCGGCAATGTCCACTTCCTGAAAGGAATCCCTGCCCAGGTTGCTCAGCCCGACGTTGCCCGTGACGGCAACCATGGGTATGCTGTCCATATACGCCGTTGCGATACCGGTAACCAGATTGGTTGCGCCGGGACCGGACGTTGCAAAGCAAACGCCCACCTTGCCGGTAACCCTTGCATAGCCGTCGGCGGCGTGCGCCGCGCCCTGCTCGTGCGCGGTAAGAATATGGTTGATTTTTCCGTTCCTGTAAAGCGCGTCGTAAATGTCTAAAACCGCGCCGCCGGGATAGCCGAAAATGGTGTCTACGCCCTGTTCCACAAGGCAGTTTATCAGTATGTCCGCTCCACTTATTTTCATATGATTTTCTCCGGATTGTTACCTTACATTTTACTATATATCTATGCGTTTGTCAACACGAAAGGGCGGTTATTTATGCATAAAAAACGAATAAAAACGCGCTTTTGCGCATAAATAAACAAAATTCGACCTGTTAAAATTTTTTTATATCTGTCTTGACAAATGAAAACACGCATACTATAATAGTGTTATGTATATGCGTACGCGGCCTGCGTACGCGCACGTCTAGTGCCGAAAAACTATGAAAGGGGGGGCAGAATAATGAAAGCGTTGAAAGCTTCGAAAACACTTTTGAAAGCTATTATCGCGCTTGCCGCAAGCGTAATTATGTGCGGCGGCGTCTGCCTTGCATGGTTTGCGGTAAACGACAAGGTCGACGCTACGGACTACAGCTCGGACATAGGCGATATAAATATCAAGGAGTTCGAGGTAAAGGCGTACAGACTTACGCTTAACGGCACTACGAACGGCGCGCCCAACTACACCGTCGGCGACCAGGCGGAAAGCGACAGCGTAAAAATGCACGACTACGGCGGACTGGTAAACGACGATACCACGGCGCTTCTGCTTGAATTCACCTATACCTTCTACGAGGAGCAGGGCAAGACCTACGCGATTTACGCCGATTGCAATTCCACGCGCGGCGAAATTACGGGCGATACCGTGGACGGCGAAATGCGCCTGAACTGCGCGTTATCGTCGGTTATAAACTTTTACGACATTGCAGGAAGCCAGACGGGCGCAAAGCCTGCAACCGTCAGCCAGAGTACGGCAAAGACGGCTGAGGCGGTGGAGGATACCGACGGAAGCGTTATAACCATTCTGAACGGTATTAAGGACGACGGAACAACGCCGCTCAAATTCTATTGCATAATAGACTACGTGGAAAATAAAATTTACGCGCAGTATTATAAAGCGCTGACCATCGAGGGGACGACGTTCTCCACGCCGATGGATTTTGCGGACGATATAAGATTTTACATAGAGGCAGTCTGATTTTCAGAACTTCGGGGGAAAAGAAGTGAAAGCGAAAGTCTATAAAACTATATGTTTAATAGTGGCTTTGATAGTCGCCGTGTTTACGGTCGGCTACGCTTTCGCGTGGTATCTGGACCACAGAGATTCCCAGTTCGTGCTAAGCGGCGCTTCGGCGGGCGCGTATTTCGACAGCGGCAACGGCTCCAAGGAAACGCCTTTCGTAATCGCCAATTCAACGCATATGCGTAACCTTGCCGTTCTGCAGAATATGGGCAGGTTCGTGGACGAAAACGGCAACCCCAAAATTTACTATTTCGAAATCAAAAAGACCATTGACGAGCTGGATATGGGCGAAGGGCTGTGGCTGCCCCCTATCGGCAACGACGAAGCTCCGTTTATCGGCGTGTTCAACGGCAACGGCAAATCAATAAAGAATTTAAAGGTCACTACCGATAAAACGCTGCTTAAAGAGGAAAATTACCCTATCGAAGCTTCGCCTTCGTATAAATTTTCAAATGCGGTAGGTCTGTTCGGCAACACGGGCGAAAGCAGCGAAATACGCAACTTTATACTCAATAACCCCGTATTGCTGGTGGGAAGCACTTCAAAGACCACGTACAGCACGGGCGCGGCAAAGGTGGTCGGTCTTGCGGTCGGTCACGTTGCGGGCATGTGCCAGTCCATTGGCGTGCGCGCTACCAACGACGCGGATACCTATCTGCAGGTAGCCGACGCTAATACGAAGTATTCGACATTCAACAGCATTCTCGGCGAGCTTGGCGACGGCGTCCAGTCTTCCGTAACCGGCGGCGGACATACCGCGGGTTCGGGCGGCAGCGGCGCGGCGTTCGGTTCGAGCTTCGACGTTGAAGATTTACTTGCGCGATTAGAAAAAATCGACGCCAATAGAGAATCGTCTACGCCGTCCTGGCGCCTGCCCAAAATTGACCATCAAAATACTAATCCTGTCCCCGACGCTCTGAGAAAAGTAGCTTTCGCCGTAACGGAGGAATCCACTTACGAGGGCGCGGACGCAGTAGAGGTCGTTTCCAATCAGAATATAGGTTATTTCATCGGTAACCAAAATAAGATTATGACCTCCAAAGAGCTTAAGTTTGACCCCCCGATGACGTTGTCCGGCAACGAATGGGTAATGGAAAATAATAAAAACGTGCCGAGGTGGTTCTATACGTATAAAACCGAAAGCGGCTCGTACGATACGATGGCTCAATCTCCGTCGTACGGTAAAACAGTTTTCAATCCGTTGACACAGTCAGAATTCGACGAGTTGCCTCAAGGTATTATTGATTTGTTGCCCGCAAATGTCGGCGATAAGGAAAGGTTTACGGCAGTAAGATTAAGCCAGGTATTCAATAATACGGAACATCCGTTTTATAATAACGACGTCGGCGGTTGGTCTTTCCACGGTCAGATAAGTATTATGGGTAAAACCTACGGTAAAGGTTTTATAGATGATGACGGCAAAGTCGTTGACGAAAACCGGGAAGCAACCGGCGATATGCTTAACCAGTGGGGAGGTAGGATAGAATTCTACAATTACGAAGAAGGTATATATCTGCCTAACAACGCAGTTTGGTTTAAACCCCAGCAGTTGGGCAAAATCAAATTCGTAATGTATGCGGAAAAAACGGGAGAAGGATTTGCTCTCGTAAAAATCACAAGAAAGGGAGCCACCAAGGAAAATCCGTTCTATTCCGCACCCAATACCTCCGGTTGGGGTAGAGGCGACGACATATTTTTCGAACCGGTAATGAGAACGAGTTTGCCTTCGGGCGTGCTGTTGTATTTCGAACACGAGATTGATGCGAAAGAGTTAGCTGCCAATAACGTAGAATATATGTTAATGCAATACGGTGGTTCGGGCGCGCAATTCCTTTACCTTGACCTCGGTGCGAGTGCGGCGGAAGATACCAGTGCGGTAGTGCCCGATAAGGTTTCGGCGGTTGACTTCATTTACGACGGAGTTGAAATAACTCAGGAAGACGTTGCGGATACCGACATTAAGATAGGTGACTTTATTGTAAACGCAAGCGGTACGGTTGCGCGTTACGATTCTTCCAAGACGAGTATTTATTTTGAAAACCTGACGACGGCTCTTAAAATAGTTTACGTAAGACTTCATAACGAATCGGGTAAGCATGCAGGCAAGACCATCTGTCTTGAAGGTTCCGTACCAGAACTCAACACAAGTTCGGAAGTACACGCAACCTACGCAACCTACGTCTGCCCGACCATAAGCGGCGGAAGCGGCACCGTTTCGGGCGGCGGCGGAGGAACGGTCACCCCGACTCCCGGCCCTACGCCTACGCCGACTACAACCGAATATTCATTCAGCTACGACAAATTGTCCGGTGTTTCCGGGCTTGCCGATAATGCGGTATTATCACAAGATAACTTTACGGGTGACCTTAGTTTCATAACCGTCACGGGTAACGGAGTTACGTACAGAACGAATACCGCATGTATTCAGAGCAAGGGTTCGGGACTGTCAGTTGAGTTTAAGGGTACGGGAACGATTACTATCGTATTCAGTTCCACTGGCGGTTCAAACGAGTCCAGATTAGGCTTGAAAAAATCGGACGGGACGTATATTGCCGCAACGTCGTTTGACAGCGGTATTACTGCCGTAACGGATAGTGAGGCAGGAAGCTATTCAATGACCGGTGCGGGTTCGGGCTTAAGTATTACTTTCACCGTGACGGAAGCGGGTGTCTATATAATAGAC
>CAMWWA010000096.1 GCA_947177825.1 uncultured Clostridia bacterium | reverse complement strand
CGAAGTTCGAGGTTGAAATTGGCTTGCCCCAGCGCACCGTGCCCGAGTAGGGCTGCGCCTTACCATTTAAAACGTCGTAAAGCATCGAAATAGTCGTCGACTTGTCGCTGACTATGCCTATCTTGTCGTCCCTCTGCACGGTGAACGAAACGTTTTCGAAATAGCCCTTTTTGGTCAGACCTTCCACCATTAAAATATCGTTGCCGATATCCTTTTCATACTTGAAGTCGATGTACGGATATTTGCGCAAGGAGGGCTTAAAGTCGGAAATGGTCAGTTTTTCAAGCTCCTTTTTCCTTGACGTCGCCTGCCTGGACTTGGATGCGTTTGCGGCGAAACGCGCAATGAATTCCTGCAATTCCTTGGCGCGCTGCTCGTTCTTCTTGTTCTGGTCCTTCTGCTGGCGGGCAAGCAGCTGGCTGGTTTCGTACCAGAAGTCGTAGTTGCCCAGCATCATATTGATTTTGCCGTAGTCGACGTCGCATATGTGCGTGCAGACCTTGTTTAAAAAGTGCCTGTTATGCGACACGATTATAATCGTGTTTTCGAAATCGAGCAGATAGTTTTCCAGCCAGCGCACGGTTTTAATGTCGAGGTTGTTCGTGGGCTCGTCCAGTAAAAGTATGTCGGGGTTGCCGAACAGAGCCTGGGCAAGCAGAATTTTTACCTTGCGCTTGGCGTCCACGTCCGCCATTAAGACATCGTAAAATTCTTCGCCTATGTCGAGGGCGTTTAAGAGCGTCTGCGCCTCGTACTCCGCTTCCCAGCCGCCGAGCTCGGCAAACTCGCTTTCCAGCTCGCTTGCGCGCACACCGTCCGCCTCCGAAAAGTCCTCCTTGGCGTACAGCGCGTCCTTTTCGTCCATTATCTGAACGAGGCGCTTGTGACCGAGCATGACCGCGCGCAGCACCGAAACGTTATCGAACGCGCTCTGGTTCTGCATAAGGACGGACATTCTCTCGTTCTTGTCCATAATAACCTCGCCCTTGTTGGGCTCGATTTCGCCGCTGAGCACCTTTAAAAAGGTGGACTTGCCGGCACCGTTCGCGCCGATAATTCCGTAGCAATTGCCGCCCGTAAACTTGATGTTTACGTCCTCGAAAAGTTTTTTACTGCCGTACTGCAACGATACGTTGTTGACCTGTAACATAAATTCTCCTATGACTTAATGACTGAATTGACTGTTGTATAAATTTTTATAGAAACCGCCCGACGCGATTAGCTGGGCGTGCGTTCCCTGCTCTATAATATTGCCGTTTTGCATGACGAGTATAAGGTCGGCTTCCTTTATGGTTGACAGGCGGTGGGCAACGATAAAGCTCGTTCTGCCCTCCATAAGCTTGGCAAACGCCTGCTGTATCTTCATTTCGGTGCGCGTGTCTATCGACGAAGTTGCTTCGTCCAGAATGAGCATGGGCGGAAGGCACAGCATAATGCGCGTTATGCAAAGAAGCTGTTTCTGCCCCTGCGAAAGGTTGCCGCCGTCCTCGCCTATCACCGTGTCGTACCCGTCCTTCATCTGCATGATGAACTTGTGCGAATGGGTTGCCTTTGCCGCGGCGATGACCTCTTCCTCGGTCGCGTCGGGCTTGCCTATCTTTATATTGTCCCTGACGGTGCCGCTTTTGAGCCAGGTGTCCTGCAACACCATTCCGTAGCTCTGGCGGAGCGACTTGCGCGTTACTTCCGTAACGACGTTGCCGTCTACCCGTATTTCGCCGCTCTGCACGTCGTAAAAGCGCATTAACAGATTTATAAGCGTAGTCTTGCCGCAGCCCGTCGGTCCGACGATTGCTATCCTCTGCCCCGCCTTTGCGCTGATGTTGAGGTTTTGTATGAGCGGTTTGTCCTCCTCGTAGGAGAAATACACGCCGTCGAACTGCACGTCGCCCTGTACGTTTTCCAGCTCCTTAGCGCCTTCCGCGTCGGGTATCTGGGCAGGCTGGTCGATAAGCTCGTAAATTCTGCCCGCGCACGCGATTGCGTTCTGGAATTCGGTAACGACGCCCGAAATTTCGTTGAACGGCTTGGTGTACTGGTTGGAGTAGCTGAGAAGCGTCGTCAGCTTGCCCACGCCGAACGTTACGGGAAGCACCGACGGATAAATTATAGTAAGCGCGCCTGCAAGCGCGACCGCGGCGTACACCACGGCGTTGACGAATCGCGTCGTGGGGTTGGTCAGCGAGGAAAAGAATATTGACGACAGCGAAGCTTTGGTGAGCTCGTCGTTCAGCCCGTCGAACTTTTGCTGGTTTTCGTCCTCTCTGCCGAACGCCTGAACGACTTTGAGGTTACCCGTCATCTCCTCGATAAACGCCGTCTGTTCGCCCCTTATCTTTGTGGTCTTTTTGAACATGGAATACGTTCTGCTTGCAATGAACTTTGCAACGAACAGCGAAAGCGGCGTTATAAAGAATACCGCAAGCGCGATTATCCAGTTGAATATGAACATTATTACAAGCGTTGCTATTATGGTTATAACGCCCGTGAATAACTGCGTGAAGCCCATTAAAAGCCCGTCGGCAAACTGGTCGACGTCGGCTATGCAGCGCGAAACCACGTCGCCGTAGGAATGGCTGTCGATATACTTTAACGGCAGGTTCTGAATATGCGCGAAAGCCTGCGCCCTTATGTCGCGTATCACACCGTAAACTATGCGGTTGTTGATTACGCCCATAAGCCACTGCGCAACGACCGATGCGCCCACTATTCCGCCGATTATCACGAAGTAATAAAACAGCTTATCGAAGTCGACTTTGCCCGCGCCTATGATATAGTCGATTGCCTCGCCGAACAGCACGGGCGGCAACAGATTGCCAGCCACCGTTGCCACCGCAAGCAGCAGCGACAATAAAATGAGCGGAGTGTATTTTTTGAGTTGTCTGAATATGCGCTTTATAACCTGCGACTGGGCTCCGGCTTTTTTCATAAGTCCGCCCCCTTTGCAGGTTGCTCGCCGCCCGAATATTGCGAGAGGTGAATTTCCCTGTACACCTCGCAGTTTTCCAAAAGCTCGTCGTGCGTGCCGCAACCGACAAGGTTGCCGCCGTCCAGCACCAGAATTTTATCCGCATAGCGCACCGAACTCGTGCGCTGGGAAACCAAAAACACCGTGGGATTGTAGTCGAGCGAGCGCAGGTTTTTGCGAAGCTGCGCGTCGGTTGCGTAGTCGAGCGCGGAGGCGCTGTCGTCCAGAATTAAAATTCTAGGCTTTCTGACCAGGGCGCGCGCTATGGTCAGCCTTTGCCGCTGACCGCCCGAAAAGTTCTTGCCACCCTGCTCCACTTGCCCGTCAAGTCCGTCGGGCTTGCCGTTTACGACGTCAGCCGCGCAGGCAAGCTCCACCGCCGAATTTATATCTTCGTCGGTTGCGTTCTCATTGCCCCACTTGATATTTTCGCGTATGGTGCCCTTGAACAGCACCGCGCGCTGGGGAACGACTCCGCACTCTGCGCGCAGAGCTTCGTCGCCGACCGCGTTGACGTTTACGCCGTCGATTAAAATTTCGCCCTCCGTCGCGTCGTAAAAATGTGGAATCAAATTGACGAGCGTGCTCTTGCCCGAGCCCGTGCCGCCTATTATGCCCACCGTTTCGCCCGCGTTGACCGTGAACGATATGGAATTGAGCGCGTCCGAGCCGCCGCCCGAATAGCGCATACTTACGTTGTCGAATTTAATGAAGGGCGCACCGGCAACCGCCGTGCCTTCCGCCGCCGTGCCGTGAATTAGCGCGGGCTGCATCTTTAAAATTTCGTTTACCCTGTCCGCGCTGGCAAAGCATTTGGTGACGGTGATAATCAGATTCGCAAGCTTGATAAGCTCGATTAAAATCTGCGACATATAGTTGTACAGCGCGATTACCTGCCCCTGCGTGAGCGCCCCGTCGTACACCCTGCCTGCGCCCACGTGAATGAGCACTATTATGCCGACGTTTATTATGGCGTAGGTCAGAGGGTTCATTAAAGCCGAAATGCCGCCTACGAATTTCTGTGATTTGGCGAGGGCGGAATTGCGTTTGTCGAATTCCCTTATCTCCTCACCCTCCTTGCAGAAGGCGCGCACCACTCTGGAGCCGACGAGCGTTTCGCGCGTTGCCGCCGTAACCTTGTCCAGCTTGCCCTGCGTTTTGCGGTACATAGGAATGGTTATAAGCATTATCCCGAACACGACCGCCGACAGCACGGCTATCGTGACGGCGAAAACCCATCCTGCGGTGACGCTGATTAAAAACGCCATTACCATTGCGCCGAACACTATGAAGGGCGAGCGCATAAACAGCCTGAGCCACATATTGACGCCCGTCTGCACCTGGTTGACGTCGGTCGTCATTCTGGTTATCAATGCCGAAGTGCCCAGGTTGTCAATCTCGTAATACGAAAGCGACTGCGCCTTTTTGAACATATCGCTGCGCAGCTCCTTGGAAAAGCCCACCGCCGCCTTTGCCGCGAAATATTGCGCGCACACCGCGCTTATAAGTCCCACCACGCCGAGGGCGACTAAAATAAGGCAGGCAAAAATTACGTAACGCGTGCACTCCGCCCTCGCCGCTTCTACTACTCCAACGACGGCAGGGTAAATAGAATTATTGAATTCGTTTATCTTGTCTACGACCGACGCGACTATGATGGGAATCAACAGCTCGAAACTTGCTTCCAACAATTTAAAAAGCGGCGCAAGAATGCTTTGCAATTTATAACGTTTCAAGTATACGAGCAAATCCTTCATACTGCTAAATTATACCAAATAACTATACAAAAATCAAACTTTGAAAGCGCAAAATCGCATATTATTCTCAATTGCTTGCATAAATGCAAGCTATCTGCTAAAATCTTGCATATGTGCTATCGTATTTACTTAAAAAAGAACGAGGAAAAACGCATAATTGCGGGGCATAGCTGGGTGTACGCCAACGAAGTTGCGCGCATCGAGGGCAAGGATAAAAACGGCTCGCTTGCCGAAGTGTACGCAAACGACGGAAGATTTATAGGAAAGGGTTACATAAACCACGCCTCCAAAATTTTAGTGCGCGTGTTTATCCGCGGAAACGGAACCGACGACAAGCAGTTTTATCTGGACGCGATAAGCCGCGCAAACGCTTACAGGCAGAGGCTGGGTTAC
>CAMWWA010000095.1 GCA_947177825.1 uncultured Clostridia bacterium | reverse complement strand
GCAGTATTTATTTTACTGTAAACGGGAAAACTTATAATATGCCCGATTATTTTTCCCACGCGATATGCGCACAGAAAATTCTTGAAAATTGCACCAAAGATATAAAAAGCAAGATTAGCGACCACACCCTGTACATGCTAGGCGCGCAGGGCGGCGACGTGTTTTTTGCCTACAAGCTGAACTTTAAGGAAACCAACCTGGGGCGCCGCCTGCACCGCGTCAACGCCGTTGAGCTGTTTGAAATTTTAAAGGACACCAACGCAAGCTACGCCGCGGGATTTGCCACGCACTTCGCGCTGGACTGCACCCTTCACCCTGCCATATACGCCTTTGAAAACGGCACCAAGTCGCCCCTTGCCCATATGAAATTCGAAAACGATTTGGGGCTTTATATAAGCCGCAAATTCGCGCAACCGCGCAATATATTGCCGCGCGAAAAGGTTACGGGCGCGACTTTCGCCCTGTACGACTGCATAGTAAAAGTCGAGCCCGAAGTTACCGTGACGGGTGTGGAACGCTGCTTAAAGCGCCACTTCTCCTACACGCGCGCACTGCTTAAAAGCAAGAAGCAGGAGTTTTCCATCAACTACGATTACCGCTCGCTTTCGGGCGCGGTGGACGACGCAATTTCGCTGGGCGCGGAATGCGTTAAGTCAGTTGTTGAAGGCAAAGTGCCCGTCGAACTGTTTTCCAAATCTTTCCTTGAAAAATAGTCCTTGCCCTCGCCTGTAAGCCACTCTTCGTCCGCGCCGTCCGCCTCGTCGCCGAACACCTTGTCGTAAAAGGAATGTTCCCCTGCCTGGGCGTAAAGTTCGTCCTGCGTGATTTCGTCGGCAACGCCGTTATCGTAAAGCTGCAGCACTAAATACCGCTTGTCGTCCAGCCGCTTGAACGCGTCCTTGTACGTCAGGTTTTTATCGCACAACACGTACTTGACCTCTATCCCCCTTTTGAGCTTGCCCTCCGACGAGAAGTTGATAAGCTCCGCCGAGGGGGTTTTTTCTATTGCCGAACAGACGAGGAAAAGCGAGAACATTATAAGCGTGGGATTGTAGCCCGAAAAGAAGAACGCGACGAATAATGCCGCCGCGCACAGCGAGGCTATGACCTTTAAAATTATTAAAGCCGTGCGCTTTTTGAACAGCTTTGCAAGCACGCACCCCGCCACCCTTCCGCCGTCCAGCGGATACGCCGGCAACAGGTTTACGGCAAGCATTGCAACGTTTGCACGCATAATAGTATCGGTGTAAGCGTAGCTTTCGGGAAAAAACCACCACAGCCCGGCAAGCGCCACGCACACCGCCGCGTTGACCAAAGGACCTGCCAGCGCAAGGCGTATTTCGTCCCCTGCGCGTATGCCGTCCACGTCGCACATAGCCGCGGCGCCGTACGGCATAATCTTGACCGTTTCGCATTTAAAGCCCATTCTTGCGGCGCAAAAAATATGACCGCTCTCGTGCATGAGTGCGGTCACAAGGCAAATGAGCGCCGACGGCAGACCGCCGAACAGCGCACAAAACAACATGGTCGCAAAGAACAGCGGATGTATTTTTACCTTCACGAATTCCAGACGGGCACCGCGCCGGACAGCGTGTAGCAGTTTAGGAGAGTCTCGCCGTCGTACATACTTACGCGAACCTCGTTTTCGCCCTTGGAGTAGGCGAAAGGCAGGTTGGATTTAACGTCTTCGCCGACCGAAACGTATACCGTATCAAGCCCCGTAATTACGCTGCAGAACTGCGAGGTGTGCGCGATTTTAACCGTGTAAAGACCGTCCTGTTCGGTAACGGAGGAAACCGCGCCGTCGCATACGGGATAGACCGTAGCCTGCTGCGTGAAGTGAATAACGCCGTCGTCGGTGACTGCGATTTCCGCTTCGGAAAGGTCGCTTATAACCGACGTAAGCGTGAAGTCCTTATAATCGGCTTCCTTCTGCTTTACCGCGGTAAGGCTGCCCATAAAGGTATTGATTACCGTGTTGGGCACGAATACGTTGGTCAAAAATATTCCCGCCGCAATCAGGCACGCTGCCGCCGCTTCCGCCATTATAATCTTGCCTGCGGTACCCATCTTCTTCTTTTCCTTGACGGGCGCGGTGAGGTCTTCGGTCTGCACGTAGCCTATATTGTCCTGGGGATAGAGTGCGGACGCGTCGCCGACGCGCTCGTTCACGCTGTCCACAACCATATCCTTCAAATCGTCCGCAGGCTTCGCCTTGCGCGAAAACAAGCTTTTCTTTTTAACAACGTTGACGGTGCTGACGGGTATTTCCAACATTTGTGCGTATTCCAAGCCTTCATTCATAGTTCGTACTCCTTTACATTTAACCGTTTTCGGGTTAAGCCCCTTGCTTACCCTATCCTAAATATACGCTGCGGACAAGCATTTAAGAACAAAAAAAGACGACCGATTGAAATTTTTCGGTCGCAATTTTTTTACAGTATATGTTTACGGGGAATTTTCGGTTACCAAACGGTTGCTTTCAGCACCTTAGAAAGAGCGGCAAACTGTTCGGGAGAAAGCGCCTCGCCCCTTATTCCTTCGGCAAGGTTGCATGCGGCTATCGCGCTTTTAGCCTGTTCGCGCGTCAGCGAAAATGCGTTGACCAGATTGTTTTCCAAAGTCTTGCGGCGCGAAGAGAAAGCGGCGCGCACCGTCTTTTTATAAAGGTCGGTATCCTCGACGTCCAGGCGGCTGTCGCACAGGTCTATGCGCACCACGGCGCTGTCCACGTTGGGGCTGGGGGTAAAGCGCTCCCTGCCCACCTTTTCGAGCACCGAGCACGTTCCGCGCAGAGCCACGTTTGCCGTTATCGCGCCGTAGTCGGGCGTGTCGGGCTGTGCGCACAAACGCATCGCAACCTCCTCCTGCACCATAACCGTTAGGGACAAGCACTTTTGCGAGTTTTCCACAAGCGCCATTATAAGCGGCGTCGTAATATAATAAGGTAAGTTTGCCACCACCTTATAGGGCGGCAAATTTTTTTCAAGCTCGTCTATACGCACGCGCATAAAATCCTTGAAAATTATTTCGACGTTTTCAAGCCCCGCAAGCGTTTTCGAAAGCACGGGGCGGAGCGTATTGTCAATCTCGTACCCGTAAACCTTTTTTGCGGCGTTTGCAAGCGCGCGCGTAAGCGTGCCCGCGCCGCAGCCTATTTCTATTACGGTCGTATCGCTATCCACGCCCGCGCCGCGCACAATGCGTTCGAGCAGTGCGGTATCCGAAATAAAGTTCTGACCGAACTTTTTCTTGAACGAAAAGCCGCTGCCGGCAAGCGTTGATTTAAGAGCGTCTTTTTCCATAAACTTCCTCCGCGCGCGGCGCATAACCGCGGCGCAAATATAGATACTAAGTAACGTACCCCGCAACCAAACCGCTGGCATACCAGACAAAAGATTAAAAAAGCCGTGGCGTTTCAAGCCGCGGCTTTCGGTTTTCAGCCGAGTTTTTCAAACAGCTTACAAGCGTTTTCCATAACCGCTTTTTGCACGGTTTCGGGCGTTAACCCCTTAATATCCGCTATGCAATTGCAAATTTCGGGTATTGCAAGGGGCGTATTGGGAAAAGTACCGTACGCGCTTGCAGGCGGCATATACGGGCTGTCCGTTTCGGTTAGAATACTTTCGAGCGGCAGAACGGCAAGCGTGCGCTTAGCCTTTTTATTGCTCTTCCAGGTGCTTGCGCCGCCGAACGAAAAGCTTAAACCGAGTTTCAAAAACTCCTCCGCCAGCTCCGTCGAATGGGAATAACAGTGCATAAGCGCGCCGTTTTTCAAGAGGTGCCTATGCTCCGAAAGCAGGGAAAACATATCCTCGGCACAGTCGCGCGAATGAATCTGAACGGGCATTTTAAGCCTGTCCGCAAGCTCCAGCTGGGCAATAAATACTCCGCGCTGCAACTCCTTTTGCGTGTCGGGATAGTGATAGTCCAGCCCGATTTCGCCGAGGGCAACGCACTTGGGATGCGCGCACAAGTCGGCAATAATATTCAAATCGCCGTCTTTATATTTCGAAAGTTCGGTGGGGTGAAAGCCTGCCGTAAAGTAAACGCCTTCGTGCTCTTCCGCAATTTCCGCGGCGAGACGTGACGACGGCAAATCGAAGCCGACGGTTATAATCCTTCCAACGCCCTTCTCCGCACAGCTTTTTACAAGCGTGGAAATATCGCCGTAATTCTCGCGGTCAAGATGACAGTGAACGTCGATAAACATTACGATAACAAGCTGCCGTCGGGCAAATCCTTTTCGGGCGAAACAACCGACAAAGTGCCGTCGGGTCCCTCCGCGCAGATTATCATACCTTCTGAAAGCAGCCCCTTCATCTCTCTGGGCGGCAGGTTGGTGACGACGATTACCTTTTTGCCGACCATCTCCTCGGGCGTGTAGTACTTTGCAATGCCGCTTAAAACGGACAGCGTTTTGCTGCCGACCTTAATGGTTTCGTGCAGAAGCTTACTCTTTTTAACCGCTTCGCACGCGGTGATAAGTCCCACCTGCATACGCACCTTAAAGAAGTCGTCGATAGTGATTTGCGGCAATTCCTCCTCTTCTTTGACGGGCGCAACCTCCGCCATCTGCGCGGCGGAAATTTTTTCAATCTTTTCCTTTATATCTTCGAAATTTATGCGCTCGAACAGCGTTTTAGGCTGGTTAGTCACGCAATATTCGGGGGTTAATCCGAATTTATCGAGATTTTCGTACCCTCTTTCGCTTGTTCCCAGTTCGTTCAAAATGCTTGCGCACGTGTCGGGCATAAATGGTTTAATAAGGTTTGCGCCTATTGCAATCGCCTCGCAGAGGTTGTACATAACCTGCTGCAAACGGAGCGCGTTCGCCTGGTCCTTGGCAAGCACCCAGGGCGCGGTTTCGTCGATATACTTATTTGCCCTTCTGAACAGCGCCCAGATTTCGTCAAGCGCGTCGGCAATCTTGTATTCGTCCATCTTCGCCTGCATCTTATCCCTGACCGAACGCACGGTATCGGCAAGCTCTTCGTCCACGCTCTCGCTGACGCCCGTGGGCGCAACCTTGCCGCCGAAGTACTTGTTGGTCATTGCAACCGTGCGCTTAACGAGGTTGCCCAAAACGTTTGCAAGGTCGGAATTTATCCTCTCGCACATAAGCTCCCAGGTGATAATGCCGTC
>CAMWWA010000094.1 GCA_947177825.1 uncultured Clostridia bacterium | reverse complement strand
GGCCTTGCTCTGAGCGGCAAGCAAATCTCTTATTTCGGTCAGAAGCTCGTCCGTGGTGGGCTTGGGAGGTTCCGCGGGAGCCGCAGCCTCTTCAGCCGCAACCTGCGCCTCTGCCTGAGCCTGAGCCTCTTCCTCGCTCATACCCTGCTTCTTGAGCTTTTTAGCAACTTTTTCCTTTGCCTTGTCGTGAGCCTTGGTCGTAGCGTTTCTGAGTCCCATAAACACTTTGATAATCACGAACAGTACGAGCGCGATGAGCAGGAAGTCGATAACTTTCATAATGAAATCGCCCCAGTCTATGTAAATCGAGTTAGCCCAGTTTATGACTTGCGCGCCGTCAACCATTATCGCGTTGCCCAGCTCGTCCACTTCGTATACGGTTTTGAGCATTGTCTTTAAGCCTACGCCTGCAGCATCGCCTACCGCCCAGTCAACGAGGGGTTTGATAATGCCGTTGGTCATCGACGTTACGATTGCGCCGAACGCCGCGCCGATAATAACGGCGACAGCCATATCAACGACGTTGCCGCGCGTTATAAACGCTTTGAATTCAGCTAAGAGTGCCTTGATTTTCTTCATTGTATATCTCCTATAAAATTTTTTACGATTTATATTTTAACGGTATTAAAATAAAAGGTCAAATTTTTTAAGGTGAAATTTTATTCTCCCCTGTTTTTAATCTTACGGGCGGGCACTCCCGCGACCACAGCGTAGGGCGGCACGTCCTTGGTGACTACGCTTCCCGCAGCCACTACCGCGCCCTTACCGATATGCACACCCTTCAAAATTACAGAGTTGGACGCTATCCAGACGTCGTCTTCTATGACTATTTCTTCGGCGGTGTGCCCCTGCTTGGTTATCGGCTTATCCCTGTCGGTAAAAACGTGGTTGCTGTCGTTTATAACGACGTTCGGTCCCAGCATAACGTCGTTGCCCAGAGTAACTCCGCTACGTGCGGTTATGCTTACGTTGCGGTTGAAAATCATATTGTTTCCCAGCTTTACGTTTTCGGGATAGTTTATAACGAGTCCGCCGTGCAGAAACTGAAAATCAACGCCGCCCGGCATGGTAAATTTATAGAAAATTTTGCGCTTTTTCGGTCCTATTCCAGCCGACGGCAATGCGTTTACTATATCCTGCTCTTTATACCATTTTTCCGAAGCAAGCTTAATTTTTTTGCAGCGCCTGATATAAAAATAAAGACTGATGCGCTCCGACAATTTCGGCTTGTTTCTCTTTTTACCGACTATTCCCGTACGCTCTCTGAAAGTGATACGCTCCATAACGTTATTTTATCATAGCATTCCGGCATTGGCAAATATTATAGCCGAAAAAAATTTACTTTTTATCTTATATTGCCGTTGCCCGATATTACGTATTTATAGGTCGTAAGTTCCCTTAAACCCATAGGTCCACGCGCGTGCAGCTTCTGGGTGGATATGCCCATTTCGCAGCCCAGCCCGAATTCTCCGCCGTCGGTAAAACGCGTGGAAGCGTTGACATACACCGCCGCGCTGTCTACGGACGAAACGAACTTTTCCGCCGCCTTGCCGTCCTCGGTTACTATGCAGTCGCTGTGCCCCGTGGAATGTGCCGAAACGTGCGCAATTGCGCCCTCCACACCGTCCACGACCGCAACCGCCATTTTATAGTCCAGAAATTCGGTATCGAAATCAACCGCCTCCGCCGCACGGCAATTTTGCTTGCCGCCGAGCACGGAATAAGCTTCCTTATCCAGAATAAGCTGTACGGGATTTTCCGTCCTTGCATACGCAAGCTTTTCCCACAATATAGGCAGGAACTCGCGTGCAACCGCTTTGTCTACGAGGCAGACCTCCATAGCGTTGCACACCGACGGGCGCGAACACTTGGCGTTTTCTATAATTTTAAGCGCTTTATCAAGGTCGGCTTTGCCGTCTACGTAAACGTGGCAAATGCCCGTCCCCGTTTCGATACAGGGCACTTTGGCGTTATCCACGCACGCCCTTATCAGCCCTGCGCCGCCGCGCGGAATCAGAAGGTCGATATATCCCTTTGCGCGCATAAGTTCGAGCGCGCTGTCGCGCGATACGTCCTCGATAAACCCGATAGCGGCGCCGTCGATGCCGACAGCCGCCAGTCCCTTGCGCATTGCGTTGACAATAGCCTCCGCCGAACGGTGCGCCTCCCTGCCCGTGCGCAGAACGCAGGCGTTACCGCTCTTTAATGCAAGCGCAGCCGCGTCCGAAGTGACGTTGGGGCGGCTTTCATAGATTATCGCAACCACGCCAAGCGGCACGGAAACTTTTTTGATTTTCAGTCCGTCGCCGCGCGTAATTTCGTCCAGCGTAACGCCGACGGGGTCGGGAAGCTTTGCAACCTGGCGAACACCGTCCGCCATTGCTTTAATACGCTTTTCGTCGAGAGCAAGCCTGTCCAGCATAACGGCGGAAACCGACGAACGGGCTTCGCGCATATCCTCCGCGTTAGCCGCTAAAATTTGTAAGGTGCAGGCTTCCAGACTGTCCGCAACGGCGTTTAAAGCCGCATTTTTGCGCTCCGTAGACAATGAAGCGATGCCGCGCTTTGCCGCCGCACACGCCTTTAATATTTCAATTGTTGTCATTGTTTTTTACCTATAAAATGCGTGCCCGCCTTTTCGCCCGCGATTATTTTATATAGAATTTCGGGCGCCGAGCCGTTGGCGATTACCATATCGCAACCCGACTGCATACAGATTTTTGCGGCGTGCAGCTTGGTTGCCATACCGCCCGTGCCCACTCCGCTGACCGAACCGCCGGCAATGCGTTCGAGTTCGGGAGTGATTTCCTCCACCACGGGAACGAGCTTCGCGTTTTTATCCTTGTGAGGGTCGGCAGAATAAAGACCGTCGATATCGGACAAAAGCACCAGCAAATCGGCTTTGACGGTTACCGCAACCAACGCGGAAAGAGTGTCGTTATCGCTGACAGATATTTCCGCCGTTGCAACCGTGTCGTTTTCGTTAATGACGGGCAACGCGCCGAGCGACAAGAGCCGCTCCATGGTGTTGCCGAAATTTATGCTGCGCTCACCGCCGTTCAGGTCGTCGGCGGTTACCAAAACCTGCGCAACCGTGTGGTGATACTCCGAAAAAGCTTTGTCGTAAAAGCACATAAGCTCGCTTTGCCCGACCGCCGCAGCAGCCTGCTTTGTGGGTATATCCGCAGGGCGCTCGCTTAATCCCAGCTTGCTTCTGCCAAGCGCAATTGCACCCGACGAAACGAGAATTACCTGGTTGCCCGCATTCTTTATATCCGCAACGGTTTTGCAAAGGTTTTCAAACGTATGCACGTTTAAATTTCCGTTAAGATAGGTCAGCGTAGACGTACCTATTTTTATAACCACACGCATTTTGGTCACCTCTTTTCATAATAATAAAAGATTTCACGCGTTTAGTCAAATAATTGCTATCGACTACCGCAAACGCAGGGGCAATTTATATTTTTTGACGAGAACGATTGCCGTTTTGTAGTTGTACGCAACAATTACGTCCGTCTTTCCGTCCTGAACCCTGCGCTTGACGAACATACTTTTAACCTTTATCGTGTGAGCTTCGCCGTCCGTATCCACGTACTTGCACACATACGACGGGCTTTCGTTTCCCCTGTAAGTCTTTTCCGAGCACACGATTTCACCTTTCACTGCAACGAAATCGGTTTTAAGCATAGCTTTGAATTTAAACCGTGCGCGTAACGGAATAATCAGATAAACCAAGCCTATTCCGCCCAGCATAACCGCGGCGGCAACGAAAAACCACCGCGCACCGTCGAATATCGTTCCGAACGAAATATCCGAATTTGCCGACAAAATTACAATCGTAACAAGGATTGACACGACGGCGACAAAAAACGTACAAAAAAGCACAACCGCGGTCAGGTAAAACATTTTGTGCTCTTCAAGTGGCATATACTCCGAAACGTCGGTAATTCTTCTTGCACGCAGCGTCTTTTCAGTCTTCTCCTGCTTCGTGCTTTCCACGCTTTCCGCAACTTCCGCGCTTTCTTCGCTCTCTTCGGTTTCCGCGACGGGCATGGAACTGTTTGCGGTCTGCTTTGCTGGCATTTCGTCAAGTATCGTGTATTTCGTCAACAGATAGCTCTTGTCTTCGTTGTACGCGATTATGACTTCCTGCCCCTTAAAAAACTGCGAATTGAAATGTGAATAAGTGCGTGTAAAGCTCCCCTCGCGCTTCGTGTCGCCGTCATAATAAACGTAGTAAACCCCAACGTCTTCACGACGGTCACGGTTGCCGTCGCTGTCCTGTACATAACGCGTACGTACGGTAACCTCGGTAACAATGCCGTTGGTTACGTCCATCTGCTCCAGAATCTCTTTTTTTACGCGCGCGCCCCTCATCATATAGGCAATGAACAGCGCCAGAGCGGCGGCAAAAATTACGCTTACCACGATAAAAAACAAGTTGAATTTGGAATCCAGACTGCCGGTTTTGACGTACTCCGCAACGGAAATTATGGTAAGCAACACCACGAAAAAGCACGCTATGCCCAAAAAGAACTTGGGGAACATAACGATTTTGCTTTCCACCTTTATGGGCTTGGAAGGGTCCAGCTTTATCTTCCGCACCCTGTCGGGCGTTATGGTGAATTTATCCTTGGGCGCAATCTCCTTTACAAGTATCGCCTCGTTCACGCCGTAGCCCGAGGGATTTTCCATGGGCTCATAGCCGTTTTTGCGGAAAAATTCTTCCGATTCGGTAGTCTGCAAAACGTAAATGCGCGGCAACTCCTTTTTCGCCGCTCTGCGCTCCAGCGCCTTCATCAGGCTCTTTGCGGCTTTTTCGGAATACTCTCCGCCTGCGGTAACCAAAATGCCCACGTTGCCTTCCTTGTCCATGCTTGCAAAGCCCACAAGCTCGTCGTCTTCGAAAGCTAGAAACGAATAGGTTTTCGCAATCAGTTTATGCAGTTTCTGTTTGTCGGTCTGCTCCTCCGACATCAAACGCGCAATATCGAAATAAATATCCGAAGGCAAATCCACACGGTTATTTTCCCGTCTTAACAAGCCCTCAACGCCGTCGATATGTTCCGCACTGTATTTTGAAGTATTCATAATTTCATTTTAGCAAATTCCGCGGACAATTTCAATTAAATTTTGCAACAAATAAAAACCCGCCGCA
>CAMWWA010000093.1 GCA_947177825.1 uncultured Clostridia bacterium | reverse complement strand
GGCTATCATTTCGAAGTGGTCTTTTCAAACAGGATAACGGCCGGAGACTATTGCGAGCTTTTGTGCGGATTCGAAGTTCTGGCGAAGTCCGTTGCAAGAAAGGAAAGTGCGGTAGTTTATATTAAGAGCAAGGAAGTCATTTCGGATTTACTGCACATTATGCAGGCAGACCGCTGTTTAAAAAAGCTCAACCGCATAGTGGAGCATAAGGATAAGAGCAACAACGAAAACAGGGTAAGCAACTGTTCCGTTTCGAATATCGACAAGGCGGTAACCGCTTCGGTTGCGCAGATAAAATCGATTGAGATTATCTCGCAAACCATAGGTTTGCAAAGTCTGAACAAAAACCTTTTCGAGGTGGCGGAGGCGCGCCTTGCCGATAAAAATGCTTCCATGCAGGAGCTTGCCGACAGACTTCAGATAACCAAAAGCTGCATAAACCACAGAATGCGGAAAATAATTTTTATGGCTTCGCAGCTCACCTAATTTACGACGGATAAGGAAAACTTTTATGACCGAATTTGTGCATCTGCACCTTCATACCGAGTATTCACTGCTTGACGGTGCGTGTAAAATTGACAATCTGATAGATTACTGCAAGGAAAACGGAATTGACACCGTATGTATGACCGACCACGGAAATATGTACGGCACCCTGCATTTTGCGGAAAAAGCGGCTGTTGCAGGCATAAAGTACATAATCGGCTGTGAATTTTATATGACCCGCGATATGCACGACAAGACGGGTAACACGGCGGAACATTTAATTTTGCTTGCAAAAAATAAGGCGGGATATAAAAATCTCGTTCAACTGGATTCGTTGGCTTTCGTCGACGGATTTTATTATAAACCGAAGATTGATTATAAGGTTTTAAAAGAACATTCCGAAGGGGTTATCTGCCTTTCCGCGTGTCTTGCTGGCGGCATTCCCCGTAGATTGCTTGCAGGCGATTACGACGGCGCAAAGGAGATGGCGTTGTACCTGAAGGAAGTTTTCGGCGAGGACTTCTATATTGAAATTCAGGACCACGGCATCGAAGAAGAGAAGCGAGTATTGCCGTTGCTTGTCAAGCTTGCGGAAGATATAGGCGTGGAGCTTGTGGCTACAAACGACGTTCACTATCTGACAAAAAAGGATTCGGATATGCAGGACGTTTTAATGTGTATCCAGATGAAGAAAACGCTTGACGACCCCAAGCGTATGAAATTCGATACGCAGGAGTTCTATTTTAAGTCCGCCGAGGAAATGAAAGCGTTGTTCTCGACGCTTCCCAAAGCAATAAGTAATACAAGAGTAATTGCGGACAAAGTGACGGAGCCTGCGTTCAATCTGGATAAAAAGGGCTATCCGATAAGAGATATGACACTCATTCCCGGGTATAATCCGCCCGACGGCTCGACTCCCGAAGAGTATTTGAGAAGCCTTACGGCAAGCGGACTTGTCAAGCGTTACGGTACGGTAACCGAGCGTGAACGCTCGCGCGCAGATTACGAACTTGACGTTATCTGCCGAATGGGTTATGCGGAATATTATCTGATAGTCTGGGATTTCATTAACTGGTCAAAGGAAAACGGCATACCCGTCGGGCCGGGCAGAGGCTCGGGTGTAAGTTCGATAGTTGCTTATTCTATAGGAATTACCGACGTCGAGCCATTGCAATACGACTTGCTTTTCGAGCGTTTCCTTAATCCCGACCGTGTGTCGATGCCCGATTTCGATATAGACTTTTGTACTGACAGGCGCGAGGAAACTATTGAATACGTAAGACAGAAATACAACCCCGAAAACGTCTGTCAAATCGTCACTTTTGGCACTATGGCGGCAAAAAACGCCATAAAAGACGTCGGAAGAGTCATGCGAGTTCCCTATTCCGAAACCGATAGGCTGACCAAAATTATGGATGGCAAGACGTCGATAGACGATTTGCTGGGGCGTAGAATAAAGTCCGCAGAGGCAAAGGCGCGTGCGGAGAGCGACCCCGATAAAAAAGCCGAACTGGAAGGCAAAGTTACCGAGCTAAAAGTGGCGCGCAATGCGGAATTTTGCTCGATGTATGAAGAGGACCAGACTCTGCGTAGAGTTATCGACATGGCGTTGCAGCTGGAAGGTATGCCCAGACAGACGGGTATGCATGCGGCAGGCGTCGTTATTTGCCGTAAAAGAATTGCCGATAACGTTCCGCTTTCCAGGAACGGCGAAGATATAACCACACAGTTCGTGGCAAAGGAAATAGAGGCGTTGGGAATGTTAAAAATGGACTTCCTTGCGCTCGTCACTTTGACCGATATAAAGAAATGTGTTGATTACATTAAAGAAGATACGGGATACGAAGTTGACTTTGCTAAGATAGGATATGAGGACGCAGGCGCGTATGCACTGATTTCGGAGGGCGACACCGACGGTGTGTTCCAGCTCGAAGCCGGAGGCATGAAACGCTTTATGAAGCAGTTGAAGCCCGACTGTCTCGAAGACCTTATAGCAGGTGTTTCGCTGTACCGACCGGGACCTATGCGCTTTATTGATGACTTCTGCAAGCGTAAGCACGGCGAAGCGCCTATCGAGTACGACTGTCCCGAGGAAGAAAAGATTTTAAAAGTTACCTACGGTATTCCCGTCTATCAGGAGCAGGTCATGCAGATTTTCCAGAATCTTGCAGGCTTCTCGCTCGGTGAGGCGGACCTTGTCCGCCGCGCAATGGGTAAGAAAGATAAAAAGACGCTGATGGCGCAGAAAGAAAAGTTTGTTAACGGCGGCGTCAGCGATACCAACGGTTCGGAAATTGTAGGTTGCGTAAAGAACGGGATTTCTGCCGAAGTTGCTGTAAAAATTTTCGCCGATATGGAAGGCTTCGCGTCATATGCGTTCAATAAGTCGCACGCTGCGGCGTACGCAACGCTTGCCTATCAGACGGCTTGGTTAAAGAGATATTATTGCAAAGAATTTATCTGCGCACTTTTAAACAACCGACTCAATAAGATAGACGAAATTACCAAATACGTTATCTACCTTAAAGAAAAGGGAATGAAGGTATTTCCGCCCAACATAAACAAGTCGAAAACGGCGTTTTCAGTAGAGGACGACGGTATTCTATTCGGACTCTCTGCACTTAAAGGTTCGGGGCAGACGGCTATTGACGCCGTAATAAAAGAAAGAACAGAACACGGATTGTTTACGGATTTCCCCGACTTCCTTATGCGTTGCGCAGGGGTAGTGAACAAGAGGATAATAGAAGGACTTATTCTGGCAGGTGCATTTGACGAAATGGGTGTGCCGCGCTCGCAGTTGTTCGCCGTTTACGACGACCTGTACACGCGCGCCGCGGCGATAAACAAACAGAAAAGCAGTGCGCAAATCAGTCTTTTCGGCGAAATAATTGCCGAAGAAAAGATTAACGTGACATATCCCGATATACCCGAATTCGAGCTGATGGAAAAGCTTTCCAAGGAAAAACAGGTGCTCGGTGTTTACGTAAGCGGTCACCCGTTCGAAAAATATATGTCGGCCTTCAACGACTGTTCGTTCAACTGTTCGTATCTGACCGATTATATGGAGGATGAAGACGGTAACCGTACTTATAATCGTGTTTCGGATGGTATGCAGATTACTATGGGTGGCATAATATCTGCTATGCGACGCACAACAACGCGCAGTAGCGGCGCATTTATGGCGTTTTTAACACTTGAAGACGTTTACGGCTCCATAGAGTGTGTTGCGTTCCCTGCGATTTACGAAAGGGTAAAAGCGGTGCTTGCGACGGATAAAATAGTTAAAATCCGCGGAAAGCTGGATATGTCCAAGGAAACCGAGATGAGCATTATACTGGACGACGTCGTGGAATTCGATTTGCAAAAGCACAACGGCACTGGCGGCGAAGCTATGCAGACAAAGCGCAAGGAAATTTTATGGCTCAATGCGACGCGCCTTTCCGACGCCGATTTCGACGATTTGGTATCGATGCTTTCCAATTACGAGGGCGGAACGCCGTGCGCAATCGTGCGCGGAAAACAGAAATTCAGACTGTCGCACGGCATAAATTATTGCAGGGGCTTGCTTGCCGAATTGTGCTCGTTCCTGCTGGAAGAAGATATAAAATATCTTCAATGATAGTACAATAATTTATTAAAAATGGTTGTAATTGATTGATTAATCTGCTATAATATTCAACTGAATGGATGAAGTAAACGCACCGCGCGCAAATTAAGGGGGCGGACGGGTTGATAACCGTCGGGGCGCGGTGAGAAATTTCGGAGGAAATTTTATGAAGAGAATAGGTTTGCTTACGAGCGGCGGCGATGCTCCCGGAATGAATGCCTGCATAAGGGCGGTTGTTAGAACCGCACTGTATTACGGTATGGAAGTTTACGGCATAGAGCGCGGTTACCAGGGACTTATCGACGACGATATGATTCCCATGGAAATGCGTTCCGTATCCGACATAGTTCAGCGCGGCGGCACGAAGCTGAGGACGGCAAGATGTCTTGAGATGTTGACCAAGGAAGGACAGAAACGCGCCGTTAAAACGCTTGAAGCGAGAAATATCGACGGTCTTGTCGTAATCGGCGGCGACGGTTCTTTCAGGGGTGCGAAGTGCCTTTCGGAAGAATACGGTATTCCCACGATAGGAATTCCCGGAACGATTGATAACGACCTTGAGTATACGGATTATACGCTCGGTTTTGATACGGCGGTTAACACCTGTATCGACGTTATAAACAAATTGCGCGACACAATGACCTCTCACGAAAGAATTTCGGTTGTGGAAGTTATGGGCAGGCGCTGCGGCGACATTGCGTTGTTTGCCGGTATTGCAAGCGGTGCGGAAATAATCGTCGTGCCTGAAGTCGTATTCGATTTGGACGATATCGTTATGCGCATAAACCGTTCCAGAGCGAACGGCAAGCACTCCAATATAGTAGTCGTGGCGGAAGGCGTTTGCACCGCGGACGAGTTTGCAAAACAGCTGCAGTCGGTTACGACCTATTCGGTTCGTCCTACTACGATTGGTCACATTCAGCGCGGCGGCTCGCCCACGATGGCTGACAGAATGTTGGCGGCGCAGTTCGGCAACAAAGCCGTAAGGCTTTTAAAGGACGGCATAGGAAACCGCGTGGTCGGTATCCGCAAAAACGAAATAATTGATATGGATATCATAGAAGCGGTAAGTATGAAAAAGAAGTTCAATTACGAGCTTT
>CAMWWA010000092.1 GCA_947177825.1 uncultured Clostridia bacterium | reverse complement strand
CACAGAATATGGGCGTGAGTATATAAAGCAAAGCCTTTTTTGCGGCGCTTTGCTTAGAACTTAAAAGTGCTTGCCCCCCCCCCAGCTGTCATTTTAAACATCTTCATAATTTTCTCCTTTCAGTAACAAATACTTTGAGTGTCGGAATTATATCACACTATTTTAAATTTTTCAATACTTTTCGGCAAAAAAGTTCAAAATAGTTGTTAATTTTGCATAAAACACAATATGTTGTGGTTCAGCGCCCTTAAAACGCTTGCGGAAACAATCGTTTTTGCGTTACAATACTGATATGATAGTGTTAAACGCCGACCAAGCCGCGGCGGACAAGAAAATAAGCGACTGGTTTTTTAAGGGTACCAATCAGGTTTTCGTGCTTGCGGGATACGCGGGCACGGGCAAGACCGCCCTTTTAAAGCATACCGTTAGGGAAACGCTTAAACTCGACGACGAGGTGAGCGCGGCTTTCGTCACGCCCACGGGCAAGGCGGCAACAGTGCTAATCAAAAACGGCGTTACGGCGTGCACCGTGCACAGGCTTATTTACCAGTCGCAGACTATCGAGCAGGAAGTTGAAATCAACGGCAAGAAAATCAAGGTTGAAAGGCTGACCTTCCGCCGCCGCGAAAATATCGACAAGGCGATTAAGCTTATCGTTCTGGACGAGGCTTCTATGGTGTCCGACGAGGTTTTGTCCGACCTTTTGAATTTCGGCGTAAAGGTGCTGTTGTGCGGCGACAACGCGCAGCTGCCGCCCGTGGAAGGCTTTAACACCTACCTTAAAAACCCCGACTACACCCTTACCGCCATCGTGCGGCAACAGCTTGACAACCCCATAATTATGCTTGCGCAGCTCGCGCGCGAGGGCAAGCCTATCCCCTTCGGCAATTTCGGCGATAAGGCGTTTGTTTTATACGGCAGAAAGTTTGATGGCGCGCAGCGCGAAAGACTGCTTTTGAGGAGCGACCAAGTTATTTGCGGACTCAACCGAACGCGCACCAGGATAAACGACCTTATACGCGCGGCAAAGGGCTTTGAGGGGTTGCCGCAGAACGGCGACAAGCTGATTTGCACGCAGAATAACTGGGAACAGTTTATCGACGGCGAGGCGCGGTTTAATCTTGTGAACGGCATAATCGGCACCGCGATTGACCCTTTTTACGACAAGGCGAGCATGATGGGCTTTATGCAGTTTAAGCCCGAGTTTTTGGACGAGGTCTGCCCCGACGCTCTGCCATTCGATTACGGCATTTTCGAAAACGGCGAGTACCGCTATAAGCACGGCGACACGTTTGCTAAGTTTGACGAGAACGGCGAGGCGACGGGCGTTTTTACCCTGAACCGCTTCGAGTACGGCTATTGCATTTCCTGCCACAAGGCGCAGGGCTCGGAATTTGACAACGTGATTATTTTTGACGAGAGCTACGCCTTTAAGGAGGACAGGAACCGCTGGTTGTATACCGCGCTTACGCGCGCACGGAAAAAATTGATTTTGGTTAGGTGAAGAAAAGCGCCGCGGCATTCGCCGCGGCGCTTATTTATTTTTATTTCATTTTTGTAAGGCGTTCCGCATATTCCAGCCATTCCGATTCGGGAATCTGATTTTCGCTGTTCTTGGAGAACGTTTCAACCAGCACCTTCGCCTTTTCGGGAGGAATAATAGTGCCTACGCCGGCAACGCAGCCGCCGGGACAACCCATACCCTCGATAAGACAGCCTTTCAGCTTGCCCGCCTTTGCAAGCATTAAAATCTTCTTGCAGTCGGCAAGACCTTCCGCGTGCTCTATCTTGACCTCGGTATCGGGGAAGTACTGTTTTACGGTGCGCTCTATAGCCGCGGCAACGCCTCCGGCTACGGCGTATCCTCTGCCTGCGCCCGTGGTGTGCGTTATGCGCAGGGGGCTTTCCTCAAGCGTCGAGGGGTCGATATCCTTTGCGGCAAAGATGCCTGCAAGCTCCTCGAACGTAAGCACGAAATCGACAAAGCTGCGCAGCGATTTTCTGGAAGCTTCAAGCTTTTTGGCGGCGCACGGTCCTATGAACACGACGCGCGCTTCGGGCTCCTTTTCCTTGATTTTACGCGCAGTTGCAACCATTGGCGTAAGCTCCTGCGAGACTTCCGCAACGAAGTCGGGAAACTGCGTTTTGGCAAGCACCGCCCACGCGGGGCAGCAGCTCGTCAAAAGGAAGGGAAGCTTGCCCGTAGTAACCTCGTGAACGTAGTGGTTTGCCTCGGCAATGCAGCCGAGGTCGGCGCCCTCCGCCACCTCGTACATATCGTCAAAGCCCAGCTTTAAAAGCGCGGTTTTGATTTTGCCCAAAGTCGACTTTGCGCCGAACTGTCCCGCAATCGCGGGCGCAACCGCCGCAATAATCTTGTCGCCCTTCTTTAACGCCTGAATGAGCTGGAATATCTGCGACTTGTCGGCTATCGCGCCGAAGGGGCACGCGGACATACACTGACCGCACGCAACGCAGATTGAATTATCTATCTTGGCTCTGCCGTATTCGTCCGAGGATATTGCCTTGATACCGCACGCCTGCGCGCAGGGGCGAACCCTGTGGCTGATTGCGTCGTAAGGGCACGCAGCTTTGCACCTGCCGCACTTTATGCACTTGGACTGGTCTATGAACGACTTGCCGTTTACGATGGAAATCGCGCCCTTGGGGCAAGCCTTTATGCACGCGTGCGAAACGCAGTTGCGGCAGATATTTGTGACTTCGTAAACGTTGTCGGGGCACTTGTCGCACGCCGACGGAATGACCTGCATGAGGGGCGGTTCGTAATACATATCAGAAATATTACTGCCGTCTACCCCCGCGGTGATATGTACGGGCTTGTTTGCCGGACGGAGCGAAAGCCCCATTGCAAGGCGCACGCGCTCGGCGGCAATCTGCCTTTCCCTGTAAATACTTTCCCTGTATCTCGGTTCTTCGTCGGGAGTGATTTTATAGGGTATCGCTTCGATGTCGCCGGCTACGTTGTCCGAGTCGAATGCGACGCGCGCCACTTCCGCAAAAACCTGTCTGCGTAAATCGGTAACTACACTCTGTTCTTTCATATTTTCCTCATTATGTATATATTTAATCCGTGTATATTATATCACTTGCTTAGGTTTAAATCAACCGTCAACCTGATTATTTTCGACGGTATCCTTTTCCAATTCCGCGCGCTTTTTATCTCTAAGCGTAAGCACAACGTCAGCAATAATAAGCGCAAGCGAGAAGGCAACCAGCCCCACGCCTATAATTATCGCGCAGTTCATAAAGAACTCCTCGGGCATTACCTCTATAATCTGCTCCGTGTCCGGATTGAACGTCCAGTTGTCCTTGCCGGGGAAGAATATCGCGTGAAAAACTATGAACGCCCTGTCGAAATCTATTGCCGCAAGCGCGCCTATTATCACGGGCAAGGCAAGCGCCACTACCGCGGAAATAAGATACGCGCGGTGCCTTTTTATGCGCGCAAGCTCGATAATTTTAAACCTGTTTAAAAGTATCAGCGCAAGGCATATTGCGCCCGAAATTATGAACACCGAAAGGTTTAAATTGAACAGCACTCTGCAGTCGGCAAAGTGCGCCGCCTCGCTCTCCGTCCACGCAAGCTCGCCCGTGCCGAACGCGCGCCCCGGCAAAGTGAGATAATTCAAAACCTCGTCGTATGCCGTCTTTATGGTCTGATACGACCAGCCCGTCGCCTCCTCCATTTTCAGCGTTTTAATCTGAATATAGTAAAAGAAACGGCAATATATTGGCAGTCCGATTGCAAAGGTGAGTATGAACAGCGTAAGCGCCGTTGCAAACAGCACCGTCAGCGTTACGTTAAGCGGCTTCCTAAATTTCTCGTTCATCATTGGTCACCTTGCCGCACATTCCGCCGCGGTTTACGGTGAGTGCGATTAACACCTGCGAGGGCATATAGAATATCCATATAAGCGACTGGATAGTATCCGCCGTCTTTGCAGGCAAATCTACGCCTATCATGCTACCCTGATAAAGTCCTATGCATATATCGCAACACAGAAGCAGCACCAGCCCCGCGCCGAACAGTATATTCTTTATACCGCGCCTGGAAAGCAGGAACGCGTCCACGCAGTTCGCCACGAGCATTACGATATATATGCTGACTTCGGCTATCAGCAGATTGACGTGCGAAAGCCCTGCCAGCAAGCCTATTACTATTATGAACACGGCGGCGCGTACGGTAAGCGTTATCCAAATTTTTTTAAGCCTGTCGGCGTACAGCCTGTAAAGATAAATGCTCTGCACGATTATAAACGTACACACGCCAACTTCCAGCAAGTCGTCCAAAATGAGCAGAAACAAATCAGAAACGACCGTGAAGAAAAACGCGCAGGTTAACACTATCGCGTCCCTGTCCCTGTAAAACCAAATCATTACGGCTGACACGACCAGGCAGAGCACTATGCCCGCGTATTTTATGTACACGGGGTCGCCCGGGTGAATTGCCGCAAGCACGTTGAAAATTACGTATATGATAATTTCGACCGCAACGAATACGGCGAGAATTATATTTTTAGGCGTCAATGCGATTTTTTTCATTGCTTCCTCTCGGTCTTTATTTTAATATATTGCCGCGCGTATTGCAAGCCATTTCCCGCAAGATTTTTTGCGCATACAAAAAGCACCCGCAATTGCGGATGCTCTTTTTGATTTATTTTGTCACATTCAGTCGTTTTTGCCGTTATCCTTGGATGCCTCTGTTTCAGCCGTTGTTGCCGTTTCGGGTTCGGGCTTAGCCTCCGCTTCCGCAACGCCTGCCCCGGCAAGCTTTTGCTTTTTGTACTTGGGCAAATCGATAATGCATACGACAACCGCCGAAACGAGCAGACCGACCACCGCGCCGAGCAGTGCCGAAACAACCGTTCCGAGTCCGCCCTGTCTCTTAACCTTGTTGCTTGCAAATATCACGCGCGAATTATCGCCGTATATCGACTTGCTTACCGTTTTGAGCGCGGCGGTTGCGGTTGAAAGGTCGGTGCTGTATTTTTCAAGCTGCGCGTCGAACGCCTGCTTAGCCTTGTATTCGTCCGTGCCTTCCTGCGTGTATTTTCCAATCGCCGTCAAGGTATCCGTTATAGTCTGTTTTTCGTTAGCTAATTCCGCATTCTTGCGCGTAAGCTCCGCAATAATCTGGTCGTAGGGGTTAGTGTTAACGTCATTGGGGTTGCTATCGCCGCGCTTCGACTCCTCCGCCTCGATTATCTTTA
>CAMWWA010000091.1 GCA_947177825.1 uncultured Clostridia bacterium | reverse complement strand
GTGCAGTTACTGTCTTGCGGACGCGGAAGAGCAAATCGAATACACAACCGAGCCGTTGTTGTTCGTAACCGATAAAGACGATGCGGACAACTACGTCTACGACGGCAACAGACTTGATTTATCGCAAGCCGTTTTGGACGCAATGCTTTTCAGTCAGCCCGAGGTTTTGCTTTGCAAAGGTGGCTGCAAAGGCGAAAAGAATATTTAAGAAAATATTGAGAGGTGAAAGATAATGGCAGTACCCAAGGGAAAACAGTCAAAGAGCAGGACGAATAAGAGATTTGCGAACTATAAGGCTACGGCTCCTACGCTTGTAGAGTGCCCTCATTGTCACGAGCTTATGCAGGCGCACAGGGTCTGCAAAAACTGCGGCTACTACGATAAGGTAGAAGTCGTTGCTCAGTCCGACGCCAAGAAGTAATAAAATAAGAAAATTAAGGTAAAGCGGGCAATAATTTGCCCGCTTTTGTCATATGAAATTCTTTTACAAATTCAACGATAAATGATATAATATACATAAGGAGTGTATAAACATGTATAAAATCGTTAAAAAACGCGTTTTAAATCCTACCGTAACGATGATGGACATCTACGCGCCCATGGTCGCCAGAAAGGCGCAGGCGGGGCAGTTCATCATTTTAAGAGTGGACGAGGACGGCGAAAGAATACCTTTGACCGTAGCGGGCTACGACAGGGAACAGGGAACGGTTAAAATAATTTTTCAGATAGTGGGCGGCACCACGATGCGCCTCAACGCCAAGAACGAGGGCGAATATATAAGCGACTTCGTAGGTCCTTTGGGCTGTGCCACCAAGACCGACGGCATTAAAAAGGTGTGCATAGTCGGCGGCGGCGTGGGCTGCGCAATTGCGTTGCCCGTCGCCCAGCGTTTTAAAGAGCTTGGTTGCGAGGTTCATTCCATAATCGGCTTCCGCAACAAGGATTTGCTCATTTTAGAGGACGAATTCAAAGCTTGCTCGGATAAGCTGACCATAATGACCGACGACGGAAGCTACGGCAGACAGGGCGTAGTTACCGTGCCTTTAAAGGAAGAAATAGAGGCAGGCGAGCAGTTTGACGAGGTTATTACGATAGGTCCGCTTATCATGATGAAATTCGTCGTCGCAACGACAAAGCCCTACAATATCCCCACGACGGTTTCAATGAATCCCATAATGATAGACGGCACGGGAATGTGCGGCGGCTGCCGCTTAACCGTGGGCGGACAGACAAAGTTTGCCTGCGTGGACGGTCCCGACTTCAACGGCTTCGAAGTGGACTTTGACGAGGCTATGTCGCGCGCTTCCGCATACGCGGATTTCGAACAGCGCGAAAGAGAGGCGTGCTGCAATCTCTTCAAAAAGGAGGTCAAGTAAATGGCTATTCAACCTAAGAAGAACCAAATGCCCGTACAGGACGCGAAGGTGCGCGCCCGCAACTTCGGGGAGGTCGCGCTCGGCTACACTCCCGAAATCGCCGTTGCGGAGGCAAACAGGTGCTTAAACTGCAAAAACAAGCCCTGCGTTTCGGGCTGTCCCGTCAATATCGAAATTCCCTCTTTTATAACCAAAATTAAGGAAGGCGACTATGAGGGCGCTTACGCGGTAATTTCGCAAAGCTCGTCGCTGCCTGCGGTTTGCGGCAGAGTGTGCCCCCAGGAAAGCCAGTGCGAAAGCAAGTGCACTTTGGGTATCAAGTTCGAGCCCGTCGGAATCGGCAGACTCGAAAGGTTCGTTGCGGACTGGCACAATGCAAATTTCAAGGGCGAGCCGGTCGTGCCCGAAAGTAACGGTCACAGGGTTGCGGTCGTCGGTTCGGGACCTTCGGGCTTGACCTGCGCTGGCGACCTTGCCAAAAAGGGCTATAAGGTAACCGTTTTCGAAGCGCTTCACCTCGCGGGCGGCGTGCTCGTCTACGGTATCCCCGAATTCCGTCTGCCCAAATCAATCGTGCAGAAGGAAGTGGAAACGCTTAAAAAATACGGCGTTGACGTCGAAACAAACGTCGTCGTCGGCAAGACCATAACCATTGACGAGCTTTTCGAGGACGGCTACGAGGCTGTTTTCGTAGGCAGCGGCGCGGGCTTGCCCAGATTTATGGGTATCCCCGGCGAAAGCTTAAAGGGCGTGTATTCGGCAAACGAATTTTTAACGCGCAGCAACTTAATGAAAGCTTATAAGGAGGACAGCAGAACGCCGATTTTACGCGGCAAAAACGTGGCTGTCGTGGGCGGCGGCAACGTCGCAATGGACGCGGCGCGCACGGCTTTAAGACTGGGCGCGGACAACGTTTACATCGTTTACCGCCGTTCTATGGAGGAGCTCCCCGCCAGGGCGGAAGAGGTCGAGCACGCGCAGGAAGAGGGCGTCAAGTTCGAAATTTTACGCAACCCCGTCGAGCTTCTGGGCTATAACAATCCCGACGACAGGCGCGACCCCAAAAACGGCAGCGTTATCGGAATGAAGGTCATCAAGTGCGAGCTGGGCGAACCCGACGAAAAGGGCAGAAGGCGCCCCGTAGAAGTGCCCGGCAGCGAGTACGTAATCGACGTAGACTGTGTAATTATGTCCATAGGCACCAGCCCCAATCCGCTCATCAAGAGCACGACCGAGGGACTGGAAGTCAACCGTCACGGCGGCATAATCGTCGAAGAGCAGACGGGCAAGACCTCCAAGGAGGGCGTATACGCAGGCGGCGACGCGGTTACGGGCGCGGCTACCGTCATTCTTGCAATGGGCGCGGGCAAGACCGCGGCTAAGGCTATCGACGAATATCTTTCCAAAAAGTAAGCACTATAATAATATGGTAACGGAAATCGAGCTTGAAAAACTCACGGATTTTGCGCAGAGCGTAAACGTAATAACCGACGGAACGACGGAAACCTATCCCGTAGGAACGGACATATTTAACGAAATCTGCGCCGAATGGAACAATATGTTGGACGGCGCGCACGAAATGCCCGCGTTCGGCGTAAGTCTTAACGACTACACCGTAAAGGAAATGAAGAGCGGCGTATGGGCGGAATTCGTATTCGGGCGCACGCTTTCCGCAAACGGTATGCCCTTCGACAGGCTGCTTGTAAACGCGCAACCCGAAGGGTACGGCTTCAATATAATAAGGCACACGGCGGAGAGCGGTTACGACGGCAGGTGCTTTTATTACGACTTAGCCGGCAAAACGACAAGTTCTTTCTATAACTGTCTTGTAAATGCAAAATAAAATAAGCCCCGCGCACTTCGGTGCGCGGGGCTTTAAAACTTTTTACTTACTCTGTTTATAGGCTTCAATCGCCTTAGACAATTGGTCGGGGCAGGAGGTGCCGTTCCTGCAAATCGTTCCCTTTAAAATCTCGGCAATCTCGTCAATATCTCTGCCCTCGCAAAGCTTAGCAACGCCCTGCAAATTTCCGCGGCAACCGCCGATAAAACGGAGGGAGTGCATCTTGCCCTCTTCGTCAACCTCGAATTCTATTATCTGGGAGCAGGTTCCGCTCGTCTTATAACTAAACATATTCAATCTCCGTCAGTCGCACAGATTTTCGTAAATAACCGAATAAACGTCGGCGGCTTTTTCTTCCCATTTCTTATAAATTTTGTTCGCCGTCTTTCTGTCGGGCACTACGAATTTAAGCTCCAGCATAGGCTGAACTGGCGCAAGAATTTTAAGAAAAACGGTGTAGGTGCCGTCCTTGTTCTGATAGTAGTCCGCGCGGCACTCCTGCCTGTTCTTGTATTTTGCGCTGTTCTTTTTTACGAAGCGCGAAATTTCCTCCCTGACGCTCTTGGGAATGTTGATATAAAAGTTCGCAAGCGTTTCCCTTCCGTCTGGGGTAATGGAGTAAAGCGTGTCCTCGTCCTCGCTGACGACGTAAATAAAGTTGTCGTCGATAAGCTTGTGAATGACGTTAACGCAGTCCATATAACCCATCCAGTCGTTGGAGGTGGAGCACATATCGACTATAGTCCTCTCGGACAAAGCGCTTTCCATCTTATCGAAAACGAATAAAATTATTAACTTGTTAGTAGGTGTTTCCGAAGATTTTATCATGTTGCGCCGTCGTTAAAAGATAAATTTATAAAAATGCTTACTAATTATAACTAATATTTGCTGTAAAATCAAGATATTTGGGCGAAAAATATTTTATTTTGTGTTTATTTGTGATATAATGAATAAAACTCTATTAGTGGTGGATAAGTGGAAACGACAAAAACTCAGCTTAAAGGTTTTTTAAATAAGTGCCGCGAAGTCAGAAACTGCAAGTTTATCATGGCTACGACCAAGATAAAGGATTTGTTGAAAGCGATAGTCAACAGCGCCGACCTCTACGAACTTTTCAATACCGTCGCCGCAAATTTCGACTATGTTGCAGCCAAGCAAACCTGCTTTGTCGAGGCGGAAGGGGGCTACGGCAACTGCAAGCTCGTGCTTCCCGACACAATCGGCGACAGGCTGGCTTTCATATTCTGCCTTCTCGTTGAATTTGACCGCAACGATATCAATTTCAACGCGTTTTTACAGACCTATTATCCCAAGGACGGCAGTTATTACGCAAGCTACCAGCTCTTCTGCGACGAGGTTATAGGCAGTCTGGAAGTCATAATTTGCGATATTTACGCCGCGGAGCTTGCCGAGGGCGAACATCCCGAGGCGCTGTCCGCACCCGTAACGCAGGCTCAGCTTCCGCCCGCAAATCCTCCGCATGCACCTAAGGCGCAAAGCGCTAAAATCGCGGCTTCCGTTAACACCGTGTGTATGTTTATAGAAAGCGAAAAGGAGAGCGTGGAAAGCTCAGGGCTAAATGCCGAGGAAAAGGAAGCGGCGCGCACCATTTTGGAAAGTCTTACCGCGGCGGTAAGGGCAGGGGACGCGCAAAATATAAAGGCGCTCATCTGCGGATATAACTATCTGGTAACGTCTACCGAATTTGTAAGCGATACGCTTTCCGCACTGTTCGAAGCGCTCGGCGATTTGGTCGGCTCTCTATGAATTTTAAGGAAGAAAAATTATCCTCGCGCGTCGTTTACGACGGCAAAATATTGAAGCTGGAAGTGGACAAGGTCCGTCTGCCCGACGGTACGGAATCCGTGCGCGAATGCGTCCGTCACTCGGGAGGCGCCGCCGTGCTTTTAATCGTTGAAAACAAAGTCGCGCTTGTAAAGCAGTACCGCTATCTGTACGGAAAGGAAATTTACGAAATTCCGGCAGGAAAAATGGAGGAGGGCGAAGACTCCGCGGTTGCCGCAATGCGCGAATGCAGTGAGGAAACGGGCTACCGCGCGCAGGTCAGCCACCTTGTTGATATCTATCCGTCGCCGGGTTATACCGACGAAATTATTCATATCTATCTTGCGGAGGG
>CAMWWA010000090.1 GCA_947177825.1 uncultured Clostridia bacterium | reverse complement strand
AGGAAGGAAATAAAATTTACGTAAATTCGGTCAGGGGCGCCGGCGATATTTCGCCCGAAAAGCGGCTTTATACGAGCATGAACGGCCAAAAGCCTTACGCCGTCATTATAAGCTGTTCGGATTCCAGAGTTATTCCCGAATGTATCTTTTCGGCGGGGATAGGCGATTTATTCGTAATCCGCGTTGCCGGCAACGTCATAGACAACCATCAGCTGGGAAGCATAGAATACGCGGTGGAGCATCTCGGTTGTAAACTCGTCGTAGTGCTGGGGCACACGCTGTGCGGTGCGGTGGGCGCAGCCGCAAAGCAAAACGGCGGTTTCGTCAGATTTATTACCGACGAAATAAGGCAGGCTATCGGCGCGGAGACGGACGCGGTCAAAGCTAGTATTCTCAACGTAAAACAGAGCGTTGCAAAAATTCAACGACTGATAAAAAATGCGGAGGGCTTGCAAATTACGGGCGCGCTCTATAACACTCAAAGCGGCACCGTTGACTTTGACATTTGAATAAGTAAGCATTATGGAAGATTTTATTGAAGTTTTATTACAAATTTTATACGTTGCCTTTCAGAAGATGGGCGGAAATCCGCAGTTGGAAGGCAAACACAAAAAGCGGCACAACGTGCTCTGCAACGTTCTGCTCGTTATCGTTGGTTGCGTAATTCTGGGGTGCTTGGGCACGGGAGTCGGATTTTTAATCGCAGGCGGAAGCTTGCGCCTTGCAGGCATTGTGCTGGTCTCGGTCGGCGCTGGCGTGCTTTTGTTGCTCATCGTTTTTATAATAACCGCAATTTCAGTGGGGTTAAGGAAGCTGAGAGGCAAAAAGACCGAAGTTGTTGACGACAACGTAATCGATATCGATTAAATGAAAATATAATGAATATTTTTACAGTTGCGCATATGTGCTTTGCGTTTGCTTATTCGGTGTGATAAAATTATTTAAATATACATTCGGGTGAAATTATGAGTTATTTGTCGCTTAAAAACGTAAGCAAGTGCTACCGCACGGGTGAAATCGAGGTGGAGGCATTAAAGGACGTATCGTTCGACCTCGAAGACGGCGAATTTACCGTCGTGCTCGGCTCTTCCGGTGCCGGCAAAACTACGCTTTTGAATCTCTTAGGCGGCATGGATAGCGCGACCTCGGGCGAAATCGTGCTTGACGGCAAAAACGTAACCAAGCTTAATAAGCGCGGACTTACAGAATACCGCCGTAACGACGTCGGTTTCGTCTTTCAGTTCTATAACCTTATGCCCAACCTCACCGCGCTGGAAAACGTGGAAATAGCGGTGGAGATATGCAAAAACGCCCTCGACCCCAAGACCGTACTCACCGAAGTGGGGCTGGGCGAGAGGCTCAACAACTTCCCCGCTCAGCTTTCGGGCGGCGAGCAGCAGCGCGTTTCGATTGCGCGCGCAATGGCTAAAAACCCCAAATTACTGCTCTGCGACGAGCCTACTGGCGCGCTCGACTACGTGACGGGCAAGCACATATTAAAGCTTTTGCACGACGTTTCAAAGCAGCAGAAAAAGCCCGTAATCATCGTTACGCACAACGCCGCGCTCAAGGATATGGCGGACAAGGTTCTGCACATAAAGAGCGGCCGCATAGAGAGTATGGAAATCAACCCGAACCCCAGACCGATTGAGGAGATTGAGTGGTGAAAACTTATTTAAAAACGCTGCTCCGCGTCTTTAAAAAGCACTTTACGCGCCTTTTATCCATAATCTTTATGGTGGTCATCAGCGCCGGTTTTATTTCCGGTCTGGGCAGTGCGGTAGACAAAATAAATTATTCGCTAACCGATTATTACCGCGCGCAGAACGTCAGCGACTTTATATTGAAGAGTAAGAAAGACCAGGGGTTTTCACAGGCGGAAATAGACGAAGTAAAGGCGAGGTACGGCGAAAACAACGTTAACGCAGGTATGTCGCTCGACGCCGAAATAGAGATTGACGGGCAAAAGCAGCTTGTAAGATTATACTTTTTCGACGGCGAACAGACGGTCAACAAGCAGACCGAACGCGCAGCGAAGGACGATATCGAGGCGGATATAAAAATCTGCGCGGAGGAAAAGGACAACAAAATAAAGGGCGTGCCCCTCGGAACGGAAATCGAGCTCAATTTCAAGGATATTTTGACACAGCTCGCGGACGGCGAAATGCCGCCGCAGATTGCGGCAGTGCCCGACAAAATGCTCACGAAAACGGTGACTGTAACAAAAACCGTGCTGTCGCCGCTTACCTTCGGTGTGGACGGCGAACCTAGCTTCAAAAACGGCGAGGACGTGGAAATTCCCGACAATATCAACGACGTCAACGCGCTGATTACGGTTGAGAATATTTTGTATCTTCCATATGATATTTTATTTCTTTCCTTAGGTAACATGTCTTTCACTCTTCTTCCAAAGGGCGATTTGTACGTGGCTCTGGACAACCGCAATGTATTCGACGCTTTCGGCAAAGATTATAAATCATATATCGAAGGGGAGCAGAGTACCCTCACGGCAATGCTCGGCGGCGACGAAAACGTGCGCGCGCTCACTTTATACGACAATTACAGCTTCAACGCGCTCGTGTCCTACGGCGGTAAATTGCGCGGTATCTGCATAGTTTTAATGATTGCTTTCCTGCTCGTCACGGCTCTAGTCGTCCTTTCCACAATGACCAGGCTCATCGAGGAGGAGCGCGCCCAGGTCGCTTGTTTAAGCACTCTCGGCTATCCTTCGTGGCGCATAATTTTCAAGTACTTGCTGTTTGCAATGATAGGCTGCGGCATAGGCGGAGTGGGGGCGTACTTCGTGGAAATGGGCGTTGCAACCCTTTTGTACGTGGTGTTCAACTATTCGTTCACAATGCCGCCCATGACGCCCAGAATAACGCTGTGGTTCTATCTTGCGGTGTTCTTCGGAATAGTGCTCGTCACGCTTGTTTCAACCGTGCTGGCGGGGCACAAGCTGACGGCGGATAAGCCTGCCAACCTCCTGCGCCCCAAGGCTCCCAAAGCGGGCAAAAAGGTCTTTCTGGAACGCATACCGTTCATATGGAACCTGCTTTCGTTCAAGTACAAGTCAACCACGCGCAACGTTTTAAGATATATGAACCGCTTTTTAATGACGGTCGTTGCCGTAGCGTTCTCAACGGCTCTGGTGCTTGCGGGGCTTGCGCTTCTGGATTTGTGCCTGTTCCACGGAATAAATTCGCCGTCGGTAATGGCGGTTGCCGTGGTGGTGGTAGTGTTCGCAGGACTCCTGACCGCTGTGGTCATATACACGCTTACCAACATCAACATAAGCGAGCGCAACCGAGAAATCGCAACGCTGATGGTTCTTGGCTATCACGACCGCGAGGTGGCGGGGTATATCTACCGCGAGGTGTATATCGATACCGTCGTCGGCATATTTTTCGGCTATCCGCTGTCTGCGCTGCTCATATGGGCGGTGTTCGGCGTTATGGGAATGGGCACGCTGGGAGGCGTAGGCTGGTTCGTGTGGCTGATAGCGCCGTTTATCGTGCTGGCGTTCACCGCGTTCGTAACGCTGCTTCTGCGCCGCAAAATAGTAAAAATAGATATGAACGAATCGCTTAAAGCGATTGAGTGATTTTAAATAAAACAGAAGCGGGGCGGACTTTTTAAAAAGTCCGCCCCGCTTATTTTTGTCTTATTACTTACTTTGCAAGCTCTGCCGCAAGCTCTTCAATCTGTGTAAGCGCTTCATTGTTAACCGCGGAATTTACGGTAACCGCAGTTTCGCAGAAGGATACGTTTTTAAAGCCTTCGAAAGCCGCGCGCATAAGCTTAGCCGAAATCGGCGCCCAGCTTCCGTTCTGAATAAATCCCACGGTGCGTTTGCAGTAATTTTTCGCCTTCAGCTTGTTAATAAACGCCTCCGCGCAGGGCATAACGCCGCCGTCGTAGGTTATGCTTGCCAAAACCAGCTTGGAGTACTTGAACGCGGTTGCAACTGCCTGAGGCACATCGCAGCGGTTCAAATCGGCAACTTCGGCTTTAACTCCGCGCGCCTGCAGCTCCTCAGCAAGCTTCTTTGCCGCCGTAGCGGTATTGCCGTAAATCGAGGCGTAGGCAATCAAAACGCCGTCCTCCTCGGGCGTATACGAACTCCAAAGGTCGTATTTGCCCAAATAATATGCAAGGTTCTCTTTCAGCACGGGACCGTGGAGGGGGCAGATTGCGTTTATTTTCAGCGCGGACGCCTTTTTCAGTACGCCCTGAACGGAAACGCCGTATTTGCCGACTATGTTTATAAAATATCTTCTCGCTTCGTCAAGCCAGGGTTCGTCGTGCGAAAGCGCCCCGAATTTGCCGAAACCGTCCGCGGAAAACAGTATGCCGTCGGTCTTGTCGTAGGACATCATAACTTCGGGCCAGTGCACCATAGGGGCGAATACGAAAGTTATTTTATGCCTGCCCAAATCCAGCTCGTCGCCTTCCTTAACGGTCAGCCTGTTTTCAACTATGCCGCCGTAAAACCTGTCAATCAGTATAAAGGTCTTTTCGTTGCCAACGACGGTTGCCGACGGGTATTTTTTCAAAAAGGCGGGTATGCTTGCCGAATGGTCGGGCTCCACGTGCGAAACTATAAGATAGTCGGGCTGCGCACCGTTCAGCGCGTTTTCAAGGTTTTTAAGCCACTCGGCAGTCTTGCGCTTATCAACCGTGTCGAACACGGCAATTTTTTTGTCAATGCACACGTACGAATTGTAGGAAACGCCGTGCGGAACCTTATACTGCCCCTCGAAAAGGTCTATGTCAAGGTCGTCAACGCCTACGTATTTAATGTCATTAGTTACGTTAAACATAATAAAAACTTCCGTCAATTTAATTCGGTTTTTATAATACACGCTTTCAAAGCGCAAGTCAACTTTTAAGGCGGCAAATAAACAATCATTATACAAAAAGCTCAAACACTATTTCGTGTCTGAGCTTTAATGTTATTGATGGTTGAATTTTCTATTTAGCCCTCGTAGCGGTCGAGATTGGCGCGTATTGCTTCGATAAGGCGTTTTTCCGACGCAATCTTCGTGTCTCTTGCAACCTTCGTGCAAACCGACGTGCTGTAAAGCTTGGAAAGGTCGTCCACCAGGTTCTTGAGGTGGGTGGTGTCAAGGATGTTCACAGAGCCGCAAAGCTCTTCCTTCGTAGGCGTCTGTGTTGCGGGTGCAGGGGTGGTCGTGATGTTCTTGTCCATATAATATATCTCCTGATTATAAATTTTTTGTCTTTGAAGCTTTACCAAATAATATGTTCAATACGCCTCAAAAATGCATAATTCATTTAATTTATCATGATGCGGAATTAATTCTGAAGTATTTTTACGGATTAAAATAAACGGCGAACGGACGGGGTTTCATTTTACCTCGTTTTTTTGTTGCTCAAATTGTATATTTTTTTGCAGAAATAACTATATTTTAATAGGTATGGAAAAAAGTCAAATTAAAAAAATCGTAAT
>CAMWWA010000089.1 GCA_947177825.1 uncultured Clostridia bacterium | reverse complement strand
CCCGCATTTTTGTCGTAGTCGAGATACAGCATCGCCGCCACGGCGTCTACTCTCAATCCGTCCACAGCAAACTTGTCCAGAAAGTAGCACGCGGACGATACGAGAAAACTGTCAACTCCGCCCCTGCCGAAATCGAACTTGCGCGTGCCCCAACCGCTGTGCTCCATATTGTCCCACAGAGGACATTCGTAAAGCGGCTGACCGTCGAATTCGTAAAGCGCAAAATCGTCCTTGGGGAAGTGCGCTGGCACCCAGTCCAGAATCACGCGGATGCCGTTTTTATGAAACGCATCTATCAGCGAGGCAAACTCCGCAGGCGTGCCCAGCCTTGCCGTTACGCAAAAATATCCGGTTACCTGATAGCCCCACGAGCCGTCGAACGGGTATTCGGTTACGGGCATAAACTCCACGTGAGTATAACCCATATCCCTTACGTAAGGAACAAGCTCCCTTTGGAGGTCTGCAAACGAATAATAACTACCGTTCTTGTGCTTCTTCCACGAAAGCAGATTTACTTCGTATATATTAACTGGCTGTTCACCACTGACCGCAGGCAAGCGCTTATTGGCTTGTAACGTCGTATAAACTATCGAAGCCGTTGAATCGGGAAAGTCCGAACGGAACGAATAAGGGTCACATTTATACAGCTTTCTACCGTCGAAAGTGGTTATGCAGAACTTATATCTGTCGCCCTCCGCCGCCGAAGTTTCAACCTCGTAGCTTTCCCCGTCGGCAAGTTTTGTCATCTTACATTTTTCAAAATCCCAGCCGTTGAAATCGCCGACGACGCTGACTCTATGCGCGTGGGGAGCCCATACCCTGAACACATACTTTCCTTCGCCGGCGGCGTGGCAACCGAAAAATTCGTACGCCCTGATATCCTCTCCTCTGTGGAATAAATCCAGCTTTTCGCATTTAGTCATATTTATACCTTTACTATTCTAACATAAGGCAAGTCAATTTTCAAGACCGAAATGAAAAAACAATTAAAAAATATTAAATTTTAAAGCTTAATTAACACGCCGGACAAACTTCCGTCGCAACTTATCGATAAGTATGCGTTATCAAGTACTCTGTAAACGGCGTCATTATCGGAAATCGCGCCGAAAAGAACGGCTTTTTTGCTTTCGTCATAACTTGCGCCGCCGACAAACCCGAAATACGTACAGCCCTGCACCACGTCCTTTAACGCGCAACCGACTTTGACTTCGCCGTCGGGAGCGTATGGAATTTTCACCTGCGTGCGCGGAAGCAAACCAAGCTCCAAACAGTCGCACGACAATCCTGCGAAAGTGCCGTCTGCAATATCAAAATGCAATTTCAATTTTAAATCGGGCGTGCAGACGAAAAACAGTTTGTCCGATACGGTATCGGTTTGATAAACCGTTTTAAAAAGCTTACAGTCGCTTTCGTACACGATTCTGCAATTTTTCGGTACGCCTATTCCGCCTATGTAATTAAACCGCATTTTTACACCCGACACGATATACAGCCGCGATGCTCCGCCGCGGCTGTATTCGCATTATATTTATTCGTAATCAACGACTCCAATCCATCTGCGGAGGAATTCGTCCTCTTCGGGCTTGGCTTTGGTGAGCCTGGAAGCCGCAACTATCGGTATCCACTTCTGAACGTACTGCTTTGCGGTATCGCTCTTCAAGCAATACAGTTTAAGATATTTTTCGGCAAGCTGTTCCTTGCCTTCCAGATAGAACATAAGATACGTTCTTGCAACGTCCGCCGAAGCGTTGCCTTGAGTCGCGTGCGCCCAGTCGATAATGTAAGGCGTGCCGTCAGCCGTAATTATAATGTTGCTCGGGTGGAAGTCGCCGTGGCAAAGGTTATAGTGCCTAGGCAGAGAATCCAGACGGGTGTGCAAATCGTAACGCGTGGTTGCGTCCAGCTTGGCTTCGCTTATTCTCCCCTGCATTTTGTCTTTAAGCTTGTTGAGCATAGGCACGCGCTTGGAAAGCACCGTCCTTTGAAGGGATACGAACAAATCAAGATATTCGTCCTCCTTTTCGGGATGTTGACGCATAAGCTCCGAAAGCGTAGTGCCTTCGATATAATCCATTACGATAGACCACTTGCCGTCCACGACTTCTATTGCCTTAATTCTGGGAATATTGAGGTCGGTTTCCTCCACTCTCGCCTGATTGAGCGCCTCGTTCAATATGCCCGACTTCGTATATTCTTCGCCGAATACTTTAACAAATCCGTCGTCCGTTCTGAAAAGCTCTTTGCCCAGATGTTCCTTTACAAACTGCTTGGTTTCCATATTTATTCCTCCTCACCCTTTCAGTTCTTTCCGTAATATGCGTTGAGATACATCTCTTTGATTTCGCTCATTAAAGGATAGCGGGGATTTGCACCCGTGCACTGGTCGTCGAACGCCTGCTCCACCATATCGTCAAGGCGGTCGAGGAAGTCCTTTTCGTCAATGCCGTATTCTTTGATGGACTTCTTGATGCCGACTTTGGCTTTGAGCTCGTCGATAAGCTTTATGAGATTTTCCAGCTTTTCCTTATCGTTTTTACCGGTTACTCCCAGGAATTCGGCAACTTCTGCATACTTTCTTAAAGTCTTGGGATGGTCGTACTGACTGAAAGTACCCATCTTTACGGGGACTTCGGAAGCGTTGAAACGCAGTACGTGGTTTATCATAAGCGCGTTTGCCACGCCGTGGGGCAGGTGATGGAACGCACCGAGCTTATGAGCCATAGAGTGGCAGATACCCAGGAACGCGTTTGCAAACGCCATACCCGCCATAGTAGCCGCGTTTGCCATCTTCTCCCTCGCCTCGTAATCGGTCTGTCCGTTGTCGTACGCTCTGGGAAGATATTCGAAAATCACCTTTAAAGACTGCTTTGCAAGACCGTCCGTGTAGTCGGTTGCAAGCATTGAAGCGATTGCCTCGAGCGCGTGCGTTACCGCGTCTATACCCGAAGCCGCCGTCAAGCCCTTGGGTGCGGACATATGCAAATCGGTATCAATAATCGCCATATTCGGCATAAGCTCGTAATCGGCAAGAGGATATTTTATGCCAGTCTGCTCGTCGGTTATTACCGCAAAAGGCGTAACCTCCGAACCCGTACCCGCCGAAGTGGGAATTGCAATGAAGTACGCCTTTTCGCCCATCTTGGGGAAGGTGTACACACGCTTTCTGATATCCAAAAAGCGCATTGCCATGTCGAGGAAGTCCGCTTCGGGATGCTCGTAGAGTACCCACATAATCTTTGCTGCGTCCATCGCAGAACCACCGCCGAGCGCTATTATCGTGTCGGGCTCGAACGCCTTCATAAGCGCTACGCCTTCCCTTGCGCATGCAAGCGTGGGGTCGGGCTCTACGTTAAAGAACGTGGTGTGCGCTATGCCCATCTCTTCCAGCTTATCGGTAATGCACTTCGTGAAGCCGTTTTTGTAAAGGAAGTTATCGGTTACGATAAACGCTCTCTTCTTGCCCATTACGTTTTTGAGTTCGTCCAATGCTACGGGCAGACATCCCCTCTTTAAATATACCTTTTCGGGCGCTCTGAACCACAACATATTTTCTCTCCTTTCCGCTACCGTTTTAATGTTGAGTAAATGCTTTACGCTGACGTTATCCGAAACGGAGTTACCGCCCCAGGAACCGCAGCCGAGCGTGAGCGACGGCGCAAGCTTGAAGTTGTACAAATCGCCTATGCCGCCCTGCGACGACGGAGTATTTACGAGTATTCGGCAGGTCTTCATTGCCTCGCGAAATACTTTAAGCTTTTCGCCGCCCGTGGGAACGTCGATATATATCGACGAAGTGTGTCCGTAACCGCCGTCCGCAATAAGCCTTTCCGCCTTTGCTATCGCGTCGTCAAAGTCCTTTGCCCTGTACATTGCAAGCACGGGGGAAAGCTTTTCGTGAGCAAACTCTTCGGAAAGCTCTACGCTCTCCACCTCGCCAATCAGTATCTTTGCGGTCTTGGGCACGTCAACACCCGCAAGCGCCGCAATCTTGTAAGCGCTCTGTCCGACGATTTTTGCGTTGAGCGCGCCGTTAATTATGATAGTCTTTCTTACTTTGTCGATTTCGTCCGCCTTTAAAATATAGCAACCTCTGTCGGCAAATTCCTTTCTGACCTTATTGTAAATTTTATCCGCAACGATGACCGACTGTTCGCTTGCGCAAATCATACCGTTGTCGAAAGTCTTGGAATGAATAACCGAGCTGACCGCCAAAGTTATGTCCGCGCTCTCGTCGATAATTGCGGGGGTATTGCCGGCGCCGACGCCCAAAGCGGGCTTGCCGCTGGAATACGCCGCGCGCACCATTCCGGGACCGCCGGTTGCAAGAATGGTGTCAACGCTGGTCATAAGAAGGTTTGTAAGCTCCAGCGACGGAACGTCTATCCAGCTTATAATACCCTCGGGAGCACCTGCCTTAACCGCCGCTTCGTAAACGGTTTTCGCCGCGGCAATGGTGGAATTTTTCGCTCTGGGGTGAGGGCTGATTATACAGCCGTTGCGCGTCTTTAAGCACAACAGCGTTTTGAATATTGCCGTTGACGTGGGGTTGGTCGTGGGAATTACCGCGCCGATTATACCTATAGGCTCGGCAATTTTGGTAACGCCGTACGCCTTATCCTCTTCGATAACTCCGCACGTCCTTACGTTTTTATACTGATTGTAGATATATTCGGAAGCATAGTGGTTTTTTATAACCTTGTCTTCCACGATGCCCATACCCGTCTCCTCAACGGCGAGCTTGGCAAGGGGAACGCGCGCCTGGTTGGCTGCGCTTGCGCACGCAAGGAATATCTTGTCTACCTGCTCCTGCGTATACTTAGCGTAAATTTCCTGCGCCTTCTTCACCCTTTTGATTTCGGCGGCAAGCTTTTCCACGCTATCTACCGTTCCGTAATTAAACTCCATAAAATTTACTCCTGTAATTAAGCGTTTTTCGCAATTTAAAACTTATTATTTATCACTCATTATTATAGCAAATTTTGCATTTTTAAGTCAAACGGCAAGGCAAAATCCAGACAAAATATAAAAAATGTTAAATTGGGTAACTCTTTGTTAAGTTTGCACAAATCGAAAACGTCTTTGTTTTCGCTTGACACTTGCGCTTTTATCTATTATAATTGCTTTGCTTTCGGTTGCGGACGTGGCGAAATTGGCAGACGCGCAGGTTTCAGGTTCCTGTGGGCAACCATGGGGGTTCAAGTCCCTTCGTCCGCACCAGCAAATCAAATCCGAACTGTCACGGGTTATCCGTAAGGTTCGGATTTATTTTTTACATTTTTCGGATTTGATATGGAAAGCCGCTATCCCTTTATTCTCGTTCACGGAATAGTAATTAAAGATTTTAAATTTCTGAGAGCTTTCGGGCGCATTGAAAAATTGCTTAAAGCCGAGGGTTACAAGGTTTATACCGCCAAAACCGACGGCTTCGGCACGATTGAAAGCAACGCCGAACAACTGAAAAAGCACGTTGAGGAAATTCTTGAAA